>JBBIUJ010000416.1:0-3604 GCA_037440345.1 Prolixibacter sp. | reverse complement strand
GCCGCGCGAGGCGGCCATCGGCATGACCCTTATCCTGGCAGGTATTCCAGTCTTCCTCTATCTGCAAAGAAAATATGGCAAAGGGGATGCTTAGCGTGGTTAGAGGTTATTCCAGGAAAACAATTTAGCTCTTATTTAACTCAAAATATTTCATGCAAAGGACGCAAAGAAAAACCGCAAAAGAGCGCAAAGTTCGTTCCTGATATCTTTGCGTCTTACTTTGCGTCCTTTGCGTGAACTTCTAAATATTTAGGGACTCCTATGATTGCAGATTTCACTTTATTGTGCCCTTTGTGCATTCCTTCGTGACCTTTGTGGTAAAACGCAAATGTTTCTAATTCGGAGAAATTTATCTTCCTTTGCACTGATTTTTGGTAAAGAGGTATTTCAGATTGCCTACACTTCTGATTTGTCGTTTGTCAGATGATAACAGATCCATCGCTTCAATGGGAAAAACAGGATACTATCTGCTTAGGTCATATACATGGTTGCTTCAACGGCTTCCGCTTTGGTTTCATTACCTGGTTTCCGATCTCTTCTTTTTTGTTGCCTATTACATCATCCGCTATCGCAGGAATGTGGTGACCACCAATCTGGCCAATTCGTTTCCTGCTAAGAGTGAGAAGGAGCGGGAGCTGATCGCCAAGAAATTCTATGCCCATTTCTGCGATACTATTTTCGAAACGCTTTACTTCGACTGGGGTTCTGAAAAAGAGATGAAAAAGCGGGTGGTATACCTCAATCCTGAATTGCTGAATGGTTATCTGGATGAAGGGCGGCAAGTACTTGCCTTTTTTGGCCATTACAACAACTGGGAGTGGTTCTGCAATCTGGGGCTTTACACCAACCACCGTTTGTACGCGGTGTACAAAAAGATCAAAAACCCGAGCTTTGAGCGTTTTTACTCTAACCTCAGAAACAGGTTTGGCGCCATTCCTCTGGAAAGGGCAGATACTTTCAAACAGTTGTACGATGACCACCGGCAGGGAATCCCTTCTATGTCGGCCTTTTTGTTCGATCAGACTCCGCGCATTTATGAGATCAAGCACTGGATTACCTTCCTGAACCAGGATACTCCGGTGGTGATGGGCGCCGAAAAAATTGCCCAAAAACTAGATGCGGTGGTCCTTTTCCTCTACTCAAGAAAAGTAAAACGGGGATATTACGAGACGGAATTCAAGCTGGTCACCGACAAGGCCAAGACGCTTCCGCAGTATGAGATCACCGATACCTGCAACGCCCTTCTGGAGCAGCAGATCATCGAACAACCTGAAAATTGGCTCTGGTCGCACAAACGCTGGAAACATAAAAAAGCATAATCTCTTCAATTTCCCGGCCGGAAAATTAAAGAGATGATGCTTTCCTCAACATTCCACCCTTTTACCAACAATTCTATTTTCTTGCCATTTAAAATGGCACTGGCCGCGCTCACTTTGCAGGTGAGGGATTCCCCCGGTGCCAAGGTAAAATAGTTGGCCGACCAATAGGCCGGAAGCACCTCCTCGTTGTCTTTCATCAGTCGGGGGTTTACAAAGAAAGCCAATTTCTTACTGTTGTTGGTGAATTTCAGGCTCCAAACTGTCTCTGTTTTGACCTGCTCCTTTTTTAGTACTGCTGTCGTGACTTCCGCATGAGGCATGGTTTGCAGGGCGGTATAGTTGTCGTCGGCCGCTAGCCAGTAAGTATTGTGGGAAATCACATTGCCCCTGGCATCTTTTAGGTTTAGCACAACAAATTTCACCTCTTTCGAACCTGTCAACACATTTGCCAGAGAGAGGCTTTCCTTGACATCGGATGAGGCGAGGGAAACTTTGGCGCTTTGGTGTGCCAGCAATTTCGAATCCAGACTGAATATATCGGCTTCAACTGTCAGATTGGGAACTTCCCGGTAGCTCCTGTTCAATACGCTGACAACATGGTCGAGCGGATTTAATTGTACGTGAACCGGTTCGCAGCTGTTCTGCATGAAATAATAGCCCGCATTGGGTTCGAGGTACCAGTCGTACACCTGCCATACGACACTGGGGAATGCCGCATTGAGTTTCCAAAGCATGATGCCGCCGATGTCGTTCAACCGGTGGCCAGCGGCTTCAAAAGTACCCTGATAGCCCGTGGCATTCATCAACTGCATTTTGTCGGAAAAATCTTCCATCGACACGGGTTTTCCATACCTTTTCTCCATTGAATAATAGTAGGCATCGTATTTGCCATTGCCGGTGGCAGCATCGTGGTAACCCCATGAATTGTTAAGCGGGAAGGGCAATTTGGTATCCCAGACCAGGTTGGGTATTATTTTGATGAGGGAGTTGTAAGGCGGTTGAGAGGGCAATCCGGTTTCATCCTTGAATACCCAGTCCTTGGCATTGTCGGCCAACCGGTAATACTCCTTCGAATCCTGCCAGGTGTACGGGCCGCTGCTGTATACGCCGGATGCCTTGTTGTCGGGCCAGGAGCCGCCGAATCCGGGAGGTAATTTGGCGAAACCTGACGAACAGGGGATAAACGGTCTGGTGCCGTCGAGTTTGATTATGCTCTCGCGCATGGTGGCATAGACATCTTTTCTGATGTGCCCTTCATTTCCTCCGGTCCAAAGCAACAGGCTGGCATGGTTGCGAATCCGGTAGATGGTGCTGATCACATTTTTTACGAAAATTTCAGGTTGCAGCGGCCAATCGGTGGATCCCTTGAATTCGCCGTGGGTATCTCCGGTTACCCAGAAATCTGACCATACCAGCAATCCGTAACGATCGGCCAGATCAAAGAAAGCATCGGGCGGCGTAACGCCTCCGCCCCAGATCCTGACCAGGTTGATGTTCGAATTCCGGCAAAGGTGCAACTCGGCGTCGTACCTCGCCGAATCGCGGTTCAGCATCATGTCGGGCACCCATGCTCCTCCGGTTAACTGGATCCTTCGACCGTTAACGGAAAATTCGCGGCGCAGGAATTTGCCGGGGATCTCCTCTGCTTTTGTACTGACAGTGCGGATACCGAAAACGAAGGAGGTGTCGTCGGTACATACTCCTCCGGTTTCATATTTGAGACGGATACGGTACAAATTGGGATTGCCGTATCCATTGGGCCACCACAAGCGGGGCTGTTTGAAAAGAAGCTGACTGGTGTTTTCACTGTTCAGCGCGACATTGGTTTGCGCCCCGGCGGCAATAGTTACCTCTTTTGAAAATTGAACAGGAGCGCCGGTAAAATTTTCAGGGGTAATCGAGACATTCAAAACTCCTTTATTGCCGGTTGAACCGTGGTTTGAAAGATTGAGGTTCAGCGAGAGTTTGGCAGTCGTCGTATCCGGAAGGTTGGGCAAATCAGTGATGATTTGCGGCTGTACGATGGTCACATCGCCGGAGGTGCGCAGGAAAATAGGTTGCCAGATTCCCATGTTCCGGTCGCGGGTAGGCGGAACCCAGTCCCACCCAACAGAACAGACCATGGTTACATTTTTACCGATATCCCCGGTAGGGCCGCCGTTCTCAAAAAAGTCGTCAAATGCCTTCAGTTGCTCTTTGGCCGGTAACCCGGGAAAGTCGAGAGGATAAATTTTCACTGCCAGCACATTTTCGGCTCCTGCAACGATTGTTTTACTCACATCGAA
>JBBIUJ010000415.1:0-3612 GCA_037440345.1 Prolixibacter sp. | reverse complement strand
AGTAACAATTTTTGTTTGTAACTATACAAATCTAAATGGAGGCAAAGGGTCATACAAAGTACACTAAAATATCATTAGTTAAATACTGCATCCATAATACGTTCCAGTCTTCTTTTGTGTTTTTCCAGCAATCCGGCTGCCGGACTGGCACTTTCGGGACGGCTAACCAACTCAAGTCCCAGCTCTGGATATTTCCTGCAAATGTAAGGCCATACTCCCATATTTGAAGGCTCATCCTGAACCCACAAGAATCTTTTTGACTGCGAGTTATGAAATATTATATCACGAACTTCTTCAGCAGGGAATGGAGAGATTTGCTCAATTCTGTGGATGGCAACCTTCTCCGTTCCCAGCTTTTCACGACGCTCAATCAACTCAAAATATATTTTGCCGAAGGTAAATACCACAACTTCTGCTTTTCCTTGTTTGATTTCCTTGTCCGGGATAAGCTTTTGGAATCCTCCTTTGGTCATCTGATCCAGCGAAGAAATAACTTTCGGATGGCGCAACAAACTCTTCGGCGTGAAAACAATAAGTGGAATTCGCACATCTCCAAGCACTTGCCTCCTTAATACATGAAAAAGATTGGCAGGAGTAGTCGGGACAACCACATGCATGTTGTAATTGCTGCAAAGTGATAAATATCTTTCAATTCTGGCGCTGGAGTGTTCCGGTCCCTGGCCCTCATATCCATGTGGCAAAAAGAGGACCAATCCGTTCATCAAGCCCCATTTTTCACCGGCGGAGCAGATATATTGGTCATAGATTACCTGTGCTACATTGGCAAAATCGCCGAATTGGCCTTCCCATATGGTTAAACCTTTTGGATTTGCCATCGAATAGCCATATTCAAAACCCATCACACCATATTCGTTCAGGGGTGAGTTATAAACGTCGAAGGAGGCTTGTTCGGACGAGATGTTTTGAAGCGGAAAATATTTTTCGCCACTATCTTCCAGTACCAGAGCAGAGTGCCTGTGAGAAAAGGTACCTCTTTGTGCGTCCTGACCGCTTAGCCGAACCGGAATACCTTCTTTGAGAAGCGTGGCATAGGCCAGTAATTCACCCAAAGCCCAGTCGACCTTGTTGTTGGCAACCATCAGGCTGCGGTCTTCCATCAACTTAACGATTTTACTGAAAAATTTCTTGTCGGCAGGCAATGTGTTAATGGCAGTGGCCAATTGCTTCAGTTCAGTTTCCGATACCGCGGTCGGAACATCATAAACTTCACATGGATCCGGAAAGCGGTAGGGTTTGTACTCCTCTACCAGGAAATTTTTGATATTGAGCTTGTCGATCAGTTTGCTTTCCTCATAATTTTGCTCCAACTGCTCGTTAAACCTCGAAATCTCTTCATCAACCTCCACTTGTGTCATGATTCCGGTATCCACCAACGTCTTTGCGTAGATATCCCTTGGATTGGGATGGTTTGCAATGGCCTTGTAGAGCATTGGTTGTGTAAACCTGGGCTCATCACCCTCGTTGTGACCATATTTTCGGTAGGATAGAATATCTATAAATACATCTGATTCAAACCTTTGTCGAAATTCTAAGGCCATTTTAACCGTGAAAATAAGCGCCTCCACATCGTCACCGTTAACGTGGAAAACAGGAGAACGGGTGACTTTTGCGACGTCCGTGCAATAGGTGCTGGAGCGAGCTTCCAGGTAATCGGTCGTAAATCCTACCTGGTTATTCACCACCAGGTGCAGGGTGCCACCAGTTTTGTAACCGGGTAAGAGGGCCATTTGAACGATTTCATAAACAATTCCCTGTCCGGCAATGGCAGCGTCGCCATGGATGATGATCGGGGCAATTTTGGCGCAATCACCGCCGTAATGGTGGTCTATCCGTGCCCGTACCATCCCTTCCGTCAGTGACCCAACGGTTTCGAGGTGCGAAGGGTTAGGAATGAGGCTCAATTTTACCTTTTCGCCGGCATCGGTTGTAATAATATTTTCAAATCCCAGATGGTACTTCACATCTCCTTGAGATATACCTTCCTCGTATTCAGTGGCATAGAACTCTTTGAATATATTTTTGTAGGGTTTTTCAAGAATATTTGCCAGCACATTGAGCCTTCCGCGGTGCGCCATGCCTACGACAAACTCTTCGATACCAAGTTTGGCCCCATGTACCACCAGGGCGTCAAGAGCGGGTATCAGCGCCTCAGTACCTTCGAGGGAGAAACGTTTTGCTCCAACAAATTTACGGTGAATGAAACTTTCAAAACCGACAGCAATGTTGAGGTGATAAAAAATATGTTTCTGTTGTTCTGGTGTATAATATTCGCTGTTTTTCGATCTTTCCATCCTGATCCTAAGCCAGTCAATCAGTTCGGGTTGCCGCATGTAAAGAAATTCAGCCCCAATCGACTCACAATAAGTTATTTCAAGGTGGGAAATAATCTCTTTGAGGGTTGCATTGCCAATTCCAATCTCTTTTCCCGCATGAAAGACGGTATTCATGTCATCCTCATCCAGGTTGAAGTTTTTGTAATCAAGGGTAGGGCTATAGGTCCTCCTTTTTCTGACCGGATTTGTACGCGTGAAAAGGTGCCCACGCTGACGATAACCATTAATCAGGTTAAGGATCCTGAACTCTTTTTGAATCCGGTCTTCATCGGCTGCTGATACTGTGACTTCCTGGTAAGATTTCCTGGCCAACTCAAATCCTTCGAAGAAATTGCGCCAGGATTGCTCCACATGAACAGGATTTTCCAGATAATTTTTGTACAACTCTTCTATTGCACTGATTTCCTGATTGCCGACTAGGGAAAATTTATCCATACATTTTAGTTATGTTCGATCTTACGTGTGAATTGAAAATATGTTTAGTCTCAAATGTACTAAATCATCGGCTAAATCTCAGAAATAATCAGCAATTTTAACAATTAATTTCCACCTGAAGAGGGGAAGTATCTTTGCGTAAGCCCATGAAGGAAACAGAGGATTTTTTTTTAAAGCAGATTGCAAAATCATTGTATAATATTCACGGACAGCATGTTGTTGATCTAACCATGGTGTTTCCAAATCGCAGGGCAGCCCTTTTTTTCACTGAATACCTGAGCCGGATTGTTACCGAACCTACCTTTTCTCCTGAAATTGTTACCATTCAAGAGCTATTCGCCAACCTCACACCTTTGCGGCTGGAGGATCCGCTCCAGGTAAATTTCCGGCTTTTTAAAATATACAGGGAGTTGAGCGGATCAAAAGAGTCGTTTGATGAATTTTTTAGTTGGGGTGAGATGTTGATGCATGATTTTGACCAGGTTGACAAATATCTTGTGGATGCCGAATTGTTATTCACGAATATAACTGATCTTAAAGAGATTGACGAACATTTCAACGACTGGAACGAAGAGCGTAAGGAGGAGATCAGCCATTTTTGGAAGAGCCTGACAAACGGTGAACAAAAGGCTGATCAAAAGGAATTTGCACGACTTTGGCAAGTACTTTATCCTATCTACCGAAAACTGAAAGAGGAGCTTTATGCCGGCAAAATTGCCTATGAGGGGATGCTTTTTCGCGATGTTGTGGAGGGGAGTGATTTGATGTTGTCAACCTATCTATCTGATAGAAAGTTTGTTGTTGCCGGATTTAATGCATTGAA
>JBBIUJ010000414.1:0-3629 GCA_037440345.1 Prolixibacter sp. | reverse complement strand
AAAGGTTGCCAGTGCGCGACATCGGGAACCAGTTTATGATTATGTAATTTCACGCAAAGCGATCATGCCCCGTACGGCTTTGCGCTATGCCATTGAGAAAATGCCTGCTGACCTGAAAGCGGAAGCAATGAAAAAATAGACATGAATTTCAGGTCAGATTGTCCCAATCAGCCGCTATTATGTCCATTTTACACCCCAGCCCAATCCTGTTAAGGCAATACATTTGTTGCATACAATTCACATTCCCTTTACCAGTCGGGATAAAAACATGCAAAAATGATAACCTCAGATTTTACTACCACGCTATTGGTAGATCAAACCCCGAAAGAGGCATTCGATGCCTTCAACAATGTTCGTGGATGGTGGTCAGAAGAGATTGAAGGCAATACAGAGAAACTCGATTATGAGTTTACCTACCATTTTGAAGATCTCCACAATTGTAAAATTAAACTGATTGAAGTCGTCCCAAACAAAAGAGTCGTTTGGCTGGTTGAGTATAACTATTTCAAATTTACCAAAGACAAAAGCGAATGGACTGGCACGAAGATTAGTTTCGAAATTGCCGAAAAGGATAGCAAGACGCATATCCGCTTCACACACCATGGATTGGTACCGGACCTCGAGTGTTTCGGCATTTGTTCGAATGCATGGAGCAATTACATTCAGGAAAGCTTGTTTGGCCTGATAACCACCGGGAAAGGTAAGCCGAACAGTTCCGGTAACCCAAGAACATCAGATGAAAGGGAACTTATAGCAAAATGAAAAAACAAGATTATAGTGCAACCATTGTAGTAAACGCTACAGCACAAGAAGCATTCGATAATATCAACCGTGTCACAAAATGGTGGACTGAAAATTTGGAAGGGAGTACGCAAAAACTAAATGATGAATTTGCCGTTCGTTTTGGAAGCGTTCATTATTCAAGACAAAAATTGGTTGAGGTTATTCCGGACAAAAAGGTCGTTTGGCTTGTGACCGACAGTCAGCTTAATTTCGTTACTGACAAGCAGGAATGGACTGGTACAAAAATCTGTTTCGAAATCGCTGAAAAAGATGGCAAAACGCAAATCCGGTTTACCCACAAGGGTTTGGTTCCGGATTATGAATGTTTTAGCGCCTGTTCGAATGCCTGGGGCGAATATATTCAGCAAAGTTTATTGAAGTTGATCAATATAGGTAAAGGAGATCCGACCCCAAAAGCAGATTAGGCAAAGGTTGCCAAATAGTGATGGAAGTAGCAGTTTTTGAATTGGCTAAACGACTACAAACACCCTCTATTGACTTTTATTTTCCAAGCTTCTCATTTCTGCATTTTCCAATTTTTACATTATTTCCGCCATTCCGTCCGAATCGATTGGTTCTGCATTAGCATTATGCTACCGCGGACGGCTCATCCTTCCTCATTCACAACCCGGGGTGTCGCTCCTTCGTCGCTTGACCCCGGGCTATTAACATTTAATCCCTCCGGGGTATGATTTGCTTTGGCACATCATGGTGGTCGGAGAATTAGGGATTGTGCCTCTGCCAGTTTCCGCATTTTCACAATTTCCACTGCGACCTCCTCGCTCCCGCGCGATTTTATAATTTTACGAGCGCGAAGCGTCAAACAACAAATTCCTTTGAGACAAAAAGCTGTTTGAGCGAAGCCGCAGGCGGAGTGAGTTCTTTTTGTCAAGTCTTTTTTGGTTACTTTTTGTGACGACAAAAAGTGACAAAGAAATGATAGCCTGATATGCGAACAGAAGGCCAATACAAAGAACGAAACAACCTCCCCGATGCCGTCGAAATGGTTGCCTATAATATGCCAGCCTATAAGACTGAGGGCAGGACTTTGGTCTATTTTGTCGGATATAAAAATCACATAGGATTTTATGCCCTGCCATCCGGGCACGAACAGTTTGCGTCTGAATTATCGCATTACCAACAAGGGAAAGGTTCGGTTCAGTTCCCTTTGGATAAACCGATTCCTTACGACCTGATCAAGAGAATCGTAGAATTTAGGGTGATTGAAAATTCTGTAAGAGCAAAAAGGAAAAAGTAATTAACGGTTTGGTTGCAATCTCTTCGTTTTTCTTTGTTTGTTCCTTCCGTCCGAAAGGATCTAATCTCATTTCTCTGTATGCTATCGCGGACGGTGTTTGCACGAAATTCATCTCCCCGGGGTTCTGCTTCGCTCCACCCCGGGCTACCAACATTAGGTTGCTATGAGGCTAAACCTCAGATAGGCAAATCTTTCACCGTTTCTCCGTTTCATAGTTTCCTCCGCTCCACCCCGGGCCATTACATTTAACCCCTCCGGCGTATGATTTGCTTTGGGCCACTCGCTCCATCTGGCGCAAGGAAGTCTTTTAGGGTACATTTTAAAAATAAGCGGGTAATCCCATTATTTCAAGGTTGCTCATATTCGCGATCAAATGTTATATGTAATCATTCTACGCTGAGTTTAAAGAAATGATTTT
The DNA here is from genome assembly GCA_037440345.1 of Prolixibacter sp. GTDB lineage: Bacteria > Bacteroidota > Bacteroidia > Bacteroidales > Prolixibacteraceae > CAINVV01. The sequence continues at coordinate 1,170 of JBBIUJ010000414.1, read as the reverse complement.
ATCTTTACAGAATCAGGTGAAGCGGGCTCAAGTTCTGTTGCAGAGCTACTTGACAGTAATAACTTGATCTGATAGCATGAGGCCAATGTAATAGTTGGTTTTATTTTTTGCTGATGAGTAACACGAATTTATAAAATAGTAGCATTATGAAACATTGCCTCTTATTTTTGTTATTGTTTTTAGCACTTTCCGGCCAAGCGCACAATGCTGGTAATATATGCGGAACTGTTACCGACGCAAAAACAGGAATACCAATAATTGGTGTAAATATCCAAATCAAAGGTTCATTAATCGGGACTAACTCAGACTTGAACGGTAAATTTGAATTTAAAAACATTCAAATTGGTACTTACGAGATAGTTTTTTCAGCCATTGGGTATCTAACTGTTGGTCGAAACATTGATGTAAAAGAAAACACCACACATACATTAACGATCAAACTTGAAGAGTCGGTAATCGGAATAAACGAAGTTACCGTGCAGGGTGTACGACCAATATCGGCTGCTTCATCGAAAGAAATTAGAGCGATGGATATGCAATTAAAGCCCTTTCGTTCTTCGCAAGATATGTTACTGATGGTCCCTGGTTTATTTATTGCCCAACATCAAGGCGGAGGTAAAGCCGAACAGATTTTCCTGCGTGGATTTGATTGCGACCATGGCACGGATGTTTCGGTAAATGTTGACGGAATGCCTGTAAATATGCCAACCCATGCACATGGACAAGGGTATGCCGATTTACATTTTTTGATTTCAGAAACAGTAGATGAAATGGAAGTAAACAAAGGACCATATTTGGCAAACATTGGAGATTTTTATACAGCAGGTGCCGTGAACTTTAAAACCAAAGATATTTTGGAAAACAACCTGATAAAAATAGAATCGGGACAATTTAGCACACAAAAATATACGCTAATGTTGCAACCCAACAATGGAGGAATAGAACAAAACGGATACATCGCAATGCAATACCATCACTTTGATGGCCCTTTTGAAAGTCCCGAAAAGTTTCAGCGTATGAACATCTTTGGCAAATATTTTTTTCAACTTACGCCCAATAGCAAATTAACCCTGTCCGCGGGTGGATTTAGTACAGGTTGGAATGCATCGGGTCAAATACCTGACAGGGCAGTAAAACAAGGATTAATTGGCCGATTTGGAGGGATTGACA
>JBBIUJ010000413.1:0-3633 GCA_037440345.1 Prolixibacter sp. | reverse complement strand
GGAACCTAGCAAAACCATTAGCATGAATATTCCCCATGCTACAGAAAAACCAGTAAGGAATGTCCTGAGTTTGTTTTTCCTGATGGTACTAAAAATCTCTTGCCAAATATCTACGTCAAACATGGTCTGATATTTATTCCTGTTTAATTCTGTCGCGATAACTCTGAAGGTCGCCATTGGTAATTACCTCTCCAATGATGCCATCCTTCAGCCGGATAATTTTCCGTGTTAAACTGGCAATGTCGTGCTCATGGGTAACGATGATAACGGTAATTCCCTGGTCATTTACCTCCTTGAGTATCTCCATTACTTCAAGGGATGTTTGTGAATCCAACGCACCAGTTGGTTCATCGGCCAGAATAATTTTTGGTTTGGAAATGAGCGCACGCGCGATTGCGACCCGCTGTTTCTGTCCACCCGACATTTCGCTTGGAAGGTGATGGGCCCAATCTTTGATTCCTAGCCTATCCAGATACTCCAGAGCAATCAGGTTCCGCTTTTTGCGGTTCACCTTCTGGTAATAGAGTGGCAAGGCCACATTTTCCATGGCATTTTTAAAAGAGATCAGATTGAAAGATTGAAAGATGAAACCGATCATGGCATTGCGGGTGACAGCGGCCTGGGTCTCGTTTAACCCCCAGATTTTCTTACCGCTCAGGTAATAATCACCCTTGTCGTAGTCATCAAGGACACCGAGAATGTTCAATAAGGTTGACTTTCCAGAACCGGAAGAACCCATGATGGAGACAAATTCTCCCTCCTTAATTTCAAGGTTCAACCCTTTTAAAACATGGAGACTATTGCTTCCGGTTACATATGATTTGTGTAGGTTCTGAATGCTGATCATGGTATATCCTTTCGTTCTTTAGCTTGATAACTTATGATAAGACGCACCTTCCTTCAAAACGTTACACCCTAATTTGCAAAATTTTCAATTTCAATTTTGGAACGTCCCTTAGACTCTCTTCAACGGATTCCATCCCTGCGCAGTTAGCAGAATCTCCTGAATACCTCCGGCAGTGACAAGCATTGCACCTTCCTCTTTTTTGGTCATATGGCCTATGACCGTAATATCAGGATGATTACGTACCTTTTCATGTTGATTAACAGGTATAGTAAATAAAAGTTCATAATCCTCTCCGCCATTCAGCGCAGCGACCAAAGGATTGATACTTATCTCTTCCGCCATTTTTTGTACTTGCGGATCAAAGATTATCCGTTCTTCGAACAAGCGGCAACCAACGCCTGACTCCTCACACAAGTGCAGAATTTCGGACGACAGGCCATCAGAAATATCAATCATAGAGGTGGGGGTAACTCCAAGGGTCTTGAAAATATCCCGCATATCTACCCTCGCCTCGGGTTTAAGCTGTCTGCCAAGTATATAATCGTAGCCGGAAAGCTGTGGCTGAACAGTCGGGTTTTGCCTGAACAGTTGATCTTCCCGCTCCAGCAGTTGCAAACCAAGGAATGCACCTCCAAGATCACCGGTTACGCACAGGAGATCGGTAGGTTTGGCTCCGCTCCGGTAGACCAGATCGGTTTCATCAGCTTCGCCAATAGCAGTAATTGAAATGGTTAACCCAGTCAGGGAAGTAGTTGTATCACCTCCGATGAGATCAACACCATAACGGGCACAGGCAAGGTGGATTCCCTCATACAACTCATCTATTGCCTCAATAGTAAATTTGGATGAGATTGCCAGGGAAACAGTGATTTGCCGCGGAATGGCATTCATGGCACAGATATCGCTGATATTAACTGCCACAGCTTTGTATCCCAAATGTTTCAGCGGAACATAGACAAGGTTGAAATGAACCCCTTCCGTCAGTAAATCTGTTGTCACAACCACCCTTTTATTCGGAAAACTGAGTACCGCACAGTCATCACCTACCCCGGTCAGGGTACTTTCATTTTTGATTTTTGCCTGAGCCGTCACTCTTTTGATCAGACCAAATTCGCCCAATTCTGCAAGCTCATTGATCTTGGTTCTCTCTTGTGTCATCTTTGTCGAAGATTTATTTACCAAATAACTCCTCAAAAGTAGTGCATTTTATATCTTTGCACCAATTTGTATCCAGTCTTATTAAAGATTCGTATACAGAAATATAAGAAGTTCTTAGCAATATAAGATCTTCCGAATGGCAGTAGTTATAATTCATCGGACAAAAGTCTGGAGCCCCTAACCACTTTAGGCACTCTAGTCACTCTAGTTCACTTTAGGCACTTATTCAAATGGACAACCAAAATACATTAATAAACGAGGTAACCGATCGCGATTACCGGTTTGGTTTCGTGTCGGACATAGCGACCGATTCGATCCCGAAAGGTTTGAGCGAAGAGGTAGTTAGAATCATCTCCGCCAAAAAGGAGGAGCCTGAATTCATGCTCGAATTCAGACTTAAAGCCTATCGCAAATGGCTTACCATGAAGATGCCCGATTGGGCACAACTGAAGATTCCTGAAATTGATTACCAGGATATCATCTACTATGCGGCTCCCAGGCAGCAACCCAAATACGAAAGTCTTGACGAAGTAGATCCTGAATTGCTCAGCACCTTTGCCAAGCTCGGTATTCCGCTCGAAGAGCAAAAAATGTTGGCTGGTGTCGCCGTTGACGCAGTGATGGACAGTGTCTCTGTCAAAACTACATTCAAGGAGAACCTGGCAGAACTTGGCATTATCTTTTGCTCATTCAGTGAAGCAGTCAAACACCATCCGGATCTTGTGCAAAAATACCTTGGAATGGTCGTACCGCCCAACGACAATTTTTATGCAGCGCTTAACTGCGCCGTTTTCTCGGATGGCTCATTTGTCTACATCCCGAAAGGAGTGAGGTGCCCGATGGAGCTATCCACCTACTTCCGGATCAACGCGAAAAATACCGGTCAGTTTGAACGGACACTCATCATTGCCGACAGCGATAGTTACGTCTCTTACCTCGAGGGTTGTACTGCCCCGATGCGGGATGAAAACCAATTGCATGCAGCAGTTGTTGAGATCATTGCATTGGATAGGGCCGAGGTGAAATATTCTACGGTACAAAACTGGTACCCAGGGAACAAGGAGGGAGTAGGAGGTATTTACAATTTTGTCACCAAACGGGGCCTATGCAAAGGCGAATACTCCAAAATATACTGGAACCAGGTAGAGACTGGTTCAGCGATAACATGGAAATATCCGAGCTGCATCCTTGCCGGTGATAATTCAGTCGCGGAATTTAATTCAGTAGCCCTGACAAACAATTTTCAACAGGCGGATACCGGTACAAAAATGATCCATCTTGGTAAAAATACCAAAAGCACCATCGTTTCGAAAGGGATCTCTGCAGGCAACAGCTCCAACTCCTACCGGGGATTGGTGAGGGTCGCGGCCAAGGCGGAAAATGCCAGAAACTACTCCCAGTGTGACTCCCTTTTGCTTGGAGACCATTGTGGGGCACATACCTTCCCATACATTGAGGTAGGCAACCAGAATTCAGTGGTAGAACATGAAGCAACCACCTCAAAAATCGGCGAAGATCAGATCTTCTATTGCAACCAACGTGGAATCTCCACCCAGGATGCGATTGGCATGATCGTGAACGGTTATGCCCGGGAAGTGATCAATAAATTGCCAATGGAATTTGCTGTT
>JBBIUJ010000412.1:0-3637 GCA_037440345.1 Prolixibacter sp. | reverse complement strand
GTATGTTAAAAGCGGTAGTTAAAGATCCCACTGGTTTTAAAAGGGGAATGGGCATCCAGCTTTACGATGATCAACACACTGAGGGGTGGAATGTCACGACAGCCATTGTTACTGATATCAAAGACAATGTGATCTATTTCGACAACAATACCATCAATGATTACAAGTCGTCACTGAATGGGGTAGTTTCGAACAGTTGTTCAATTATTGAAGCTGTCGGTGTTGAAAATATTAAAATTGCTGATCTGGTTGTCGAGGGGAGTAAAAAGATCAATGAATACATCAACGGGTGCCGGGCAGGTGGAGTTTATATCCATAAATCGAAGAACTGTCTGGTGGAGAATGTTAAGGTGAACGAGTTTAACGGGGACTCTTTCAGTTGGCAGATCACTGAAGGCATCACGGTAAAAGGCTGTGAGGCCTCAAATGGGAACGGGCTTGGATTTCATCCAGGAACAGGATCAGATCATACCATTATTGAGAACTGCATCAGCCACCATAACAAGGGTGATGGAATCTTTTTATGCTGGCGGGTGCAAAATGGGATTTTCAGGAACAATTCCATATATGCCAATGGTGATAATGGAATTTCGATCGGACACAAGGACACTGATAACCTTTTTGAGAATAACCATGTTTATGAAAATGGCAACCATGGCATTTTATTCCGTGATGAAGTAGAACAGAACAGTGGACACCGGAATACATTCACCAACAATACAATTGAAAATAACGGAGTTAGCAAGGAAGCAAGTGGCTTCTACATTGGCGGTGAAACCCATGATATTACAATCACCAACAATGTTATTCGTTCAACCGGCAAAGGAAGCCAAACAACTGCAATATTTATTGGTGGAAAATCTTCAAAAATAAGTGCAACGGCGAATAAAATAACTGGATCCAAGGAGATTGTCAATGAAAAAACCAAATAGTTGGCTCAACTTTGTCATCATTCATGTCTCCTTTATGGGTGTATGGGGAGCTTTGACCGAAATTCCAGAAAAAAATGGATTTCCACCAACATTGGGTTATGTAATCTGGGCATTGGTCATGATTCCGGCTGCGATTATCGGCCTGATGAATAATAAATGGAAGCTGGAAACTGACAAACGCTCAGTATTATTGGGCTCTTTGGTTGGTCTTTTGGGTTCGACTGGTCAGTTGGTCCTATTCATTACACTGAAGAAGGCCCCGGCTTACCTCGTCTTCCCTTTGCTCTCGCTGACGCCGGTTATTACAATTCTTTTGGCCGTGGTTTTTTTGAAAGAAAAGACCGGCCGTCTGGGCTGGATTGGTATTATCCTTGCTGTCATTGCGTTACTGTTGCTTTCTTATCAGTCATCCGGAGATAATGGCTTTGAAGGATATGCATGGATATTGTTGGCAGCGATACCACTTTTGGCATGGGGAACTCAGGGCTTTATCATGCGGTTTGCCAATGAAACAATGAAAGCTGAAAGTATTTTTTTCTATATGGCCTCCTCGTCCATTTTGTTAATTCCTGCCGCATGGTTCATGACCGATTTTTCACAGACCATCAACTGGGGATGTGATGGCCCATATTTAGCCGGGGCGATCCAGTTACTAAATGCTTTTGGCGCTCTTTGCCTGGTCTATGCCTTCAGGTACGGAAAGGCGATAATCATAGCGCCCATGACAACTGCTCTTTCTCCGGTTATTACGGTGGTAATATCATTGGCAATCTACGCAGTAATCCCTCATCCGTTAATTATAACCGGGATGTTGTTAGCCATTACCTCCGCCGTTTTAATGGGAATTGAAGAGACGAAAACGGCAAAGCCGTAAAAACTTCAGAATGATGGATAGAATCCGTTTTTTGAATCTACCAATTAGAAAAGACCAATCAAATAAAACATAGGATTATGACAATTCCTTCTCACCAAAGTTTGTTTTCCTTGACCAACAATGCTTGCCGGAATATTGTGCTGACAGTTGCAATGGGATTATTGACAATAAACCTTTTGGCGGCAAAGAAATCATCAACTGACAATCAGCCTCTTCTGAAAATTCCGGCAGAAAAACTGGAAGGCCTTGATCGAAAACAATGGTCTGACATAAAAGAGATTGACGGCAAAAAAGCGCGCGTCATCCTCGGTAACGAGACAACGCTTTTCACTTTGCCGGCTTGGTGGGGAAATAGAGCGAGACCGAGAGAAGGCGAGATATTTGTACTCGAGATAGATTATAAAGACGTCGTTTCTGATCACTTTATAGTCTCCTCTTTTGGTAACTGCGCAAATAATGTTATGACCCTTTCAGCCAGGCAGTTGGCGGCGAATGAATTTGAAACCAAACTAAAAAACAGTAGTTTAAGCGAACTTCACCGCGTTCCAGGTGAAAATTCCGCCTACTGGAAAACAGCATTTATTCCGGTTTCCTGGGATTATCTTTATGCAGGGGAGGGCAATCTGAATGAAGTCGGGAAACAGGAGTTCGCAATTAAGTTAGGCAATGGAGATAAAAATCTGCCTATATCGGAGATAAGGATAAGAAAAGCAACAAAGGATGATGAGATCCGGTATAACGCCGAAACCCGTGCATGGATAAAACAAGTTCAGCAAAAATATCATAGTGAAAGCAGCCCATCCGAAGCGAAACTTCCGGACAGTTGGAGTTCAAAGGAGATTGTTCCTTACATGAGAAATTACCTTACTCCGATCCTACCTTCAGACGCTCCCGATAAGAATGAAGCTGGCGCAACGATGAAGGTCCGCATGGCTATGAATGAAACTGAGTGCAAACAGTTGGGTGTATATGCCACAGCGAAAGATCTTCAAGGTGTCTCGGTCACTCTTTCCGAACTAAAAAATGCAAATGGGGAGTTGTTGAAGGCCAAAACGATTTGGTACACCGTAGAATATGCATTTGTAAAGGCAAAAAAAGGGCCACCCAGGATAGATGCACAAAGAATCTGGCCGCTATTTGAAACAGTGGTAAAAGCTAGAAACTCGCAGGCTTTCTGGCTTACGGTCAAGACAGAAGGAAATTCGACCAGACCGGGCCAATACAAAGGAGAAATCAACATTCTGGTTCGGGGAAAAGCCGTAACGAAAGTACCTGTCGAAATTGAGGTCATGCCAATAACCCTGCTGACCATGGATGAGGCAGGTTTATCTATGGGTGGCTGTGTAACCGGATTACTTCCGTTTCATAATATCTCTTATGCCTTACAGAACAATGTCAACGCAACCAACTTATGGTTTAATGCCGTGAGACCCTCCATGAGTAAGGTTGATGGGAAAATGGTATTGGATTTTACGCTCATAGATGAGTGGATGAAACAAGCCAAGCGGATAGGCCTGAAGAATATTGTCTATTTTCTTGGCGGCGATCCGTATGGATTTCCGCGAACATTCAGCATTGAGCGTGAACTTTTTGTGGTGATGCAGGACGAAGGTGACGTTGATACCAGGACTGAAAAATTCCTGAAATTGTCAGCTGACGAATCGAACAGGGGGCATGTCCTTAAAGAAATCCGGGGGGTGTATAGTCAGTGGATAAAGGAGGTTACGGAGCATGCGCGGAACAATGGCTGGCCGGAACTAATCATTACGCCTTTTGACGAACCGGCGAAGCACGAGCTAAAACCCTACAGTAAAGGCAGCTATGAAAAAGA
>JBBIUJ010000411.1:0-3660 GCA_037440345.1 Prolixibacter sp. | reverse complement strand
GCATATAATACTCCTATGAATCATTGTATCATCTTAATCATCGAAATCATTTAAATCATCGTCATGAAACAAGAGATCAAGCTCGCCTGGAAAAAGGGAATGGCCTTTGAAACTGAATTGTACGGTCATAAGTTGACGATAGATGCTGACAAATCCAATGGAGGCCAAGATTTGGGACCAAGACCAAAAGCACTGTTGCTGGTGGGACTTGCTGGCTGCACAGGTATGGACATTGTCTCTATCCTTGAGAAAATGAGGGTTGAAATTATTGACCTAAATGTAAAAGTTGAAGGAGAAGTAACAGAAGAGCACCCAAAACATTTTACCTCCATGCATATTATCTATGAATTCTGGGGGAAAGATCTTCCGATGGAAAAGCTTGATAAGGCAGTTTCATTGTCGGATGAACGTTATTGCGGGGTCGCTGCAACATTTAAAAAAGGAATTCCAATTACCCACGAAATTGTGGTACACGAAGTTTAAAGATAGAGTTTTTGTAAAAGCAGTTTGTAACGTTGAAAAGGCCATAGTAGAAATACTGATGGCCTTTTTTTATGGTAATGGTGCAGAAAATAGTTGATGATTTATTCTTTCATTAAAATTTGAATTTCACTTAAAATCCTCTTTCACAAAAGAATAAGAGGTTTTAAGGGCAATTCAAATTTAGCATCAAATGCCCTATTTCAAGTCAAATTGAAATCGATTTGAATTTATATCGCTGAAAGCCATATCGGGCAAGGGTTTCCAAGGATTTTATCAACTATTTTTTGCAATTATATCTTTTTTATCTCACATAGGGAAGAAATCAAGGAAAGGAACACTATCATTCTATTTATCATACAAAAGTGGTTTTTCGATTAGTCTATTGGTTTCGCTACTCAGTAATAACTCTTGTGTATTTGTCCTTTGCCACCACAACCTCCCATATTGTTTGCTGAATGAGCTGCACGTCATGGGCATCGGTAATATGCATTTCAGGAAACGGCGCCTTAACTGTTATATTTTTTTTGTCATAGATTAAACCTACAGGTGATTCCTTAAAGATCGTGGCATAGGCAGTCCATCCGGTTATATTAATTCCGGCTGAATTGAGGTGATAAGCATCACGGTGAAGCTGGTTGATGGAGGTCAACGTATTGAACTTTCCCTGATGCATCATCTGATCAAGCTTATAGAAGACTTCTCCGACCGGAATCATACAAACACCCGGATTCGTTTTGCGCACACTATCGCACAGTGATTCAACAAAGTCCCTGGACAAGGAACATTTTGTTTTTCCTGGATCCGACTCAACAATAGTGGAAGCAATAAACAAATTGCTTGAAAAATCCAGATCAGTTGGAGAGGTTTGAGGCCACGGTGAATAGATGAAAAATCTGGTACTTTCATTGCCCGGGTTCAGTTTCGCCTTACTTATCAAACTATTGACCGCGTTAATATTGTCTGCCAGAGTGTTGGGAGCTCCCTGACTATCATGATATGGTTGCATAGATACCACATCCCAATGAGAATCGGGTAATGCGGTGGCCCAGTTAGCGGGTGATACTTTTGTTGTTGAATCGTTGGGATAAAGGTACATGAAAGTTAAAGCTGTGGACGGCCTGAAGTGGAAACCCCATGCGTAAGTCTTTCCCAATATAGCCTGGTGCTTTGAAGCAATTGAAGGAAAATCGTTATTCAGGTCCTGTGTAAGCGAGTTACCAATGAAGTAAGCCGAAGAGACACTATAGATTTTCTGTTTTTCAGTATCTTTATTGCTCTTCTTCTGTGCCAGTGGGGTACCATTATTCTGGTTCACTTGACCGTATCCAATTGTTGCATTCAAAAAAAGTAGTCCGATTATTATTATTTTCCTGTTCATTATTTTAAAGTATTTGTAACTATTTAGTCATTATTGTCAAGATAAACCCTTATATCCTATCGTAGCAATGCAGTTGCACACCAAAGTAGAGAAGCCAGGACATGAAGTTTTCTTTGTATTTAATGGATGCGATACCAAGTAGGCTCATTCCATTTAAAATTCCAAAAGTCAACTAATTAATAACCGCTATCTTAAAGCTCGATGCCATTTTGCAGGGTCGCTTCGATTCATCCTGAAATTCAACCGGAAGTATAATTTCCAAACCTGTTGATTTATTATAAGTCCATTTCAAAGGTTTAGTCCAGCCCAACATGAATATTTCTGAGGCCTTTTTCGGCTCAATAGTTTTTAATTTAAGCGATTGACCTGGCCAGCCACGGCTAATAGCATAAACAGTCTGTTTATCCTTTGTACGGGTATAGCGGATCGTATCCCCCTCTTTCCTAAGCTCGCCCTCGCGTGGTCGGGTAGCGTAAATAGCCTCCCCGTTGACCTTTAACCAGGTGCCAACTTCTTTAATTGCCTCTATCACTTTTGGATCAAATTGTCCATTGACATCGGGGCCGATACCTATCATGAAATTGCCTCCTTTTGCAACAATATCGGTGAGGTTATTGATTATCCAGGCAACGCCCTTGAAATCATCATTTTTTACATAAGAAAAATATTTGCCATAGGGGTAAATTACGAACCAAGGCATATCGGTATTCTCCTTAATCCCGGGAATAAATCCCTCGGGTGTATAATAGTCACCATAATTCCCTATGCCGCGTGCGCGGAACATCACCTCAGGCTGAACCCTGCGTAAATCTTTTATCTCCTGACGCATCTGTGGCCACACCTTCTTGCCTAACCACATGTCGAGGCAGACCATATCAATCTTCCCATAATTGGTAAGTAGTTCTGTGAGCTGCCTGCGATGGTATTCCATCATACGAGCCTCTTCTTCAGGGGTTGTATTTGGCACCTTCACTATACCCACATTCGCCTGAAAGCCATATAGTTCAGGATGTTCCCTGGCATCTGGTGTGTTCAGGGGATGATTGCAATAAGGCCGGTAATCGGCATTGTACCAATTCGGATGTGAGTAATAAAGATCTATTTTGAGCTTGTACTTGCGGCCGGCATCACAAAGTTCCTTAATCACATCGCGGTGAAAGGGTGTTTCCATGATGCTGTAAGCCAGGTCGCAATCTTCCATTGCAGGACCATCAGGTGCAATCCAGTTGACTCTCTTTTTGACCCTGGCTTTTGTGTCAAACATAGAAAATCCATCATGATGCATTGTAGTCATAGCAAACATTTTAATACCATTTTCACTGAACAACTTCATCCATTCCTCCGCATTAAAACCTGTCGGATTCCAGGTCTTGTACAGCTCTTGATAGGCTTGCTTCTCCTCGTTTGAAAGCTTTAGGAATGGCCAGGATTCGCGCCCTTTCATAATGATCGAGTAAACCCCCCAGTGAATTCGTACCCCAAACTTAATATCGCGGAATGCCTCAATGGTGGCTGTAGAAGGATGTTGATAGCCGGCTTCGATATCGTCTTCAACCCAGTCCTTAACCTTCAGGTAATGAGAGTCATTCTTAGGTAAAGTGTAGTTCATCGTAGAAACAGGTTCTTGCCCAAAAGAAACTGCCCCGACCAAAGCGAGAAAGGTAACTGATAAGAATAATATTCTCATTTTTTTTAAATCCAATTTTTAACAATTTGATATGTAGCCATTTAAAATTACAGAATAAACCTTCATATCCTATCGTAGCAATGCAGTTGCACACCAAAGTACAGGAGCCTGA
>JBBIUJ010000410.1:0-3689 GCA_037440345.1 Prolixibacter sp. | reverse complement strand
CAACGTCAAATAGGCTATGTTTGTTAACTATTTCGTTGATTTTTTGATTGCTAAAACCAATCAAATCCAAAATGCAACAGATTAAAAGTAATCGCAATTTTTCGGTCAATCTAAATAGTTCAATCCCTTCCTTTATGAATACTTTTTTATCCGTTTCAAAGAAATGAGAATAATAATCTCTTGTATTCACCACTATTTGAGCATCCACATCAATTTTGGCGATTTTTTGGACATCCTGCGAATATAAATCGAAGAGATTTTCAATACGGGATTTTAGTGAGACCCTTTTTTTGTTTATAAATCTCGTATGGTAACCTTCAATTGCCTGAACTATAATTAAAAAATCGAGGCTATTGAACATGGTTTTCCGCTTTATACTATTCACTAAATGATTTCTAATTGGCATCAAATCTTTCGATAAAGAATACCATTTTTGAATAACCAAGCTAAAATCATCTTCTATATCTCGATAGGAGAATAGAAAATCGGCCTTGCTGTATTTTAACTCATCGTTCCGATTTATTGTGAACAATTCGATTTCAGCAGGTCTTTTTTCCGCTTCGTATTGAAAATAGTCATCATCGTCTTCTAATTTAATTTCTACAGGGAATTGATCTGAATAGGTTGCCAATGACAAAAACTGAATGAATAAATTAGACTGTTGAAGCAGTTCAAAAAAAGACATTTTTTCTGATGTTGCTACTATGCAGAAATATGTTATCTGATTGATCCTAATGCAATCTGGAAAGATTTTATGTCCCTTCATCGTACTTGAAGTTGCAAGCGACAGTTTGAGATTTGAGCCTAACTCTACCTCGGTATGGATAGTTGGCTTCGTATCTAGATTTATCTTAAATGATAAGATTTCTTTGTCCTTAAAATCAATCTCTTCTCGTATTAGCAATGAACTTGGCCAAGAAGATAACGCAGGGGTTAAAACCTTAATTTTGGTGAAGCATTGTTCATCTGGTTTAGTCAAATGTTTGCCAACAATAACATAATGACAATTAAAACTTGTTATCGAAAATGAGCAGGAAAAGTTATAGGAACGTGCACCTTTAAAGCAGTTAACAAGTGTTATTTTCTTGCCTTCTGAAGATTCACCATAAATCAATTTCTGCTCCTCAGCCCCCTTTGAGAAAAAGCTAATAATTGGATCACTCTCTTCCGTAAAACTCCCAATCAGCTCTAATTTAATAGAATCGGCTTTTTTATAATACAAGATCCCGGCAACCGATTTTTCCGGTTGGCCAGGCAGATACCAAATTCCTTTAAATTCTTTTGATTCTATCATATCATTTTCCCTCCACAATATTGATCTTCTCCTCTATTAGTATATGTGACTCATAACCAACTGGTTAATATTTTATTCCAATGAGGTGGTTTTGGCTTCCGAGTTGGCTTGCTAGTTGGATTGTATTCTATAGTCTGGAATATTCAATATTAGAATCATTAACACATTTTTCCAAAGGTGTTTCGCCACCAAAGGTGGAAGTAAAAGCATTATCGAGAGTAATACCAACCGTTTTATTCTATAACAAATAGATCCAACATTCCCTATTCTCGGCCATTTTCCAGACGAGTTGGAGCTATCTTGATTATGGAACTTATATTTTCGGCTCATTCCCAGTATATTGCTGTTATGCAAATATAGCTTTTTTGATCAACGGTATGGACACTGAAAGCAAATCTAGCAAGCTGGGTGAAGGGGATGCCGAATATTTAGAGACTACACGGCCATTTGATTCGCCCACAATCACTCACGAGGGAATACCTCCTTAGGATGATATATTGAAATAATTCTGGATTTTTAGTAAAGAGTGCATTTAGTGAGCGAATAGTCTCAGAATATTTTAAAGTATCTCCACCTCCGCCAAAACCGGCAGATGATCAGATGGATAATACAGTCCGGAAGAGTCTGACAGAACGCCATGCCGGAGGACATTTACTTTTTGCTTGATGAAAATATAATCGATTGTATTTTGAGGCTCTTTCACAGCAAAACCTCCGCTGGTATGGAGCGGGCCATAAGGTGGAGTCTGGCACTTTTCGCGGGTATCGAACAGTACTTTCAGCAGGGTCTGGATGGGAGTCGCCTCTTTGGTTGAGTTGAAATCGCCGGTAAGAAGCATCGGCATATTTTCTTTGTTAATCTCTCCCATGAATTTCAGGATCAGCTTGGCAGATTCTTCCCGGGCAACCTTCCCACGGTGGTCGAAATGGGTATTGAACAGGTAGAATTTCTTTCCGGTTGATTTGTCCTTGAATTTGATCCAGGTGCAGGTCCTGTTGCAGGCGGCATCCCAGCCAAATCCAGGTTTGTCGGGGGTTGGACTGAGCCAGAAGGTGCCGGCATCCAATTTTTCAAAACGGGATTTCCGGAAGAAAATGGTCATAAATTCGCCTGCCTCCTTCCCGTCATCCCGGCCAACGCCGACAAAGTCAAAATCGGGGAAACTGGTTCTCAGATCGTTCATCTGAACCAGCAATGCTTCCTGAACATCAAAAATATCGGCTTGGTGAAATTTGATCAATCCAGCCGCTTTGTCTTTTCGCAGAGGCCAGGCATTCACACCATCATCAGGGGTGTTCATCCGGATATTGTAGGTCATGATGTTGAAAGAGCATTTTGGATTGCTCTTTCCGGAAACACTAGAAAACGAGGAAATTGCAAGGATTGCCCCGATGAAAAACAGAGAAATTGCTCTCATTTTATGAATTGCTTTTAGATTATTGCAAAGGTAATTGAATGAAGCGGAATTTATGAAAGAAGCCGTCCCACTTTGCTTGTGAGACGGCCTCTTCTAAATTGCGTTTACCGGGATTATTATTTGATGATCGGTTTGATCTCAATATTCCGGTAATAAACTTTGCCATGATCCCCCTGCAGGTATAGCGGACCGGGGATAAACTCGTCGGGTGTGATAGCCCCGCCGGTACAGCCAAGTACCGGTTGGTTGTTGATAATGGTCTTCCCGTTCAGTATCACGGTTACATGCCTGTCGCACAGGGTGATGTCCATATCTTGCCAGACCCCGGCAGCCTTTTCGGCCGATTCGGACGGGGTAATCCTGCTGTAAAGTGCCCCCATGTTGTGCGGATCAAGTTTCTTGCCATAGCTGTCTATCACCTGAATCTCATAAATTCCTCTAAGGTAGACGCCACTGTTGCTGCCTTCCGGAACATTGACCTGCAGTTTCAGGTTAAAATCTTCGTATTTGTCCACCGTACAGAGATTACCATACTGGATATGAGGTTGTCCCTCTTTCTGGGCCGGATCATTTACCAGTACCCCATCCACCACTGACCAACCGCTCACTTTGTTCGGTTCCAATAATTTCCAACCGGAAAGGTCTTTGCCATTGAGCAGTTTGACGGGTTTGCCATATACAAGTTTGGTAAGATCGGGCGCTGCGGGCATATCAGCTATTTTCTTGCCGGTAAAACGCATGGTGGTGGAACTTCCATCTTTTTCGGGGGAAATCTCTTCACCCACAAGCTGGTCGGCAAAAAAACTGAAACGAAATTGGGTGTTGACAATATGTGTGCGGGTCGCAGCGCCTGTCGCATCAGTGGCCCGGACAATGTTGCGGGTGCGGGTAACGACAAGCGTTTGTCCTTCCATGTAGACACTGGTGACAGGTTCCACACTTCCTCCATACCAGAGCAAGCTGGCATCCAGGTATCCC
>JBBIUJ010000409.1:0-3689 GCA_037440345.1 Prolixibacter sp. | reverse complement strand
TTCGACTGAACCCCTTCAAAGCTGGTGGTCCATTCCAAATGACCATCAAGGGAGAGAACACCATCATCATTAATGACATCTACATTGGTGAGGTTTGGTTGTGTTCAGGACAGTCGAACATGGACATGACTGTTGCCCGTGAAGATAGATACTGGTGCGGGGTATTCAATGAAAAGGAGGAGACTGCCAATGCCAATTTTCCTGAAATAAGGGTTTTTGATACGGCCTATACTCCTACCGATGATCTTCAGGAGAAAGTTGAGGGGAAATGGGAACTTACACAACCAGAAACTGTTGGACATTTTTCGGCAGCTGCATGGTTCTTTGGGCGTGAACTCTATCAAAAGTACAAGGTTCCGATCGGGCTGGTTACAACGGCGTATGGGGCAAGTACTGCAGAAGCATGGATCAGCAAACCCGCCATGGAGACGCATCCCAATCTTAAGTTTTTACTCGATAACTACCTGAAGAAAAAGTCCGAATATCTGCCATCACTTCAGGATCTGCTGACGTATCAGGCACAGGTCGACAAATGGAAAATTGATGCGGCAAAAGCCAAAGCTGACGGCAAAGATGAGTTAAGAGCTCTAAAAAACAGGGATCCAAGGGTCGATCAGCACAATCCATGTGTTCTCTACAACGGAATGGTTGCACCACTTGTGCCCTATGCCATTCGTGGCGCCATCTGGTACCAGGGCGAATCGAATGCTAATTCGGTTCAGGTCTACCGCGAACTGATGGAAACTTTGATTTCAGACTGGCGCGGCGCATGGGGGCAAGGCGAGTTTCCATTTCTTTATGTGCAACTGGCCAATTATGCTAAAACATACGACAGTGAGCCTGCCGCAGGCAAGGGTTTAACCTTGGTTCGTGAGGCGCAACTTCAGAATCTTTCTGTTCCCAATACGGCTATGGCGGTTGCCATTGACAATGCGGATCCGCTGGACATGGGCAACATTCATCCCAAAAACAAACAGGAGATTGGTCATCGGTTGGCACTTGCAGCAATTGGCAAGGTATATGGAGAAAAGGTAGATTATTCCGGTCCTCTATACGACTATTACCTGATAGAAGGAGATAAAATACGTGTTAGTTTTAGCGAAACCGGCAAGGGCCTAGTTGCTAAAGAGGGTTATTTAACCGGTTTTGCCATTGCGGGGGCTGACAAGAATTTCGTACATGCTGAGGCTAAAATTGAAGGGAATACAATTGTGGTCTCAAGCAATCAGGTCGCAAATCCACTGGCGGTCCGGTATGGCTGGAATGCCAATCCGAAAGTAAACCTGTACAACAAAGCCAATCTGCCTGCCTCCCCGTTTCGAACAGATAATTGGTAGATACTTAAATTGTGTCCAATGCGATATAAATGGAGGCCTTTGTGGTAAAATTTCTAAACTTAACCATAAAGGTCACAATGTGCAACACAAAGGAAGCACCAAGGTTTTTATCGAAAAGTGGTTTTACTTTCTGCTGGCATTGACCCATTCGATAGCCTGTTTGAGAAGCCTTCTGAAATTTGCATCCTGAAAGGTTGGTGCGGCATGTCCACTTTGCAGGGTAACGACCCTTGCCTTGCCATAGTGCCATGCCCAGCCAATAACTGAGTTGCTCGATTTTTCGGAGGTTGTTAAAAGCGGTTCAACTCCGTTTGCCACATAATACCCTTTGTAGGTTTCGTCAAAGGTTTCATAATCCTTCACCCCTTTAGTGACAGGGTGTTTTTTGTTCACTATATTGACCACGAAGTGAATATCGTGAATGTAGGTGCAGGCCGCATATTCCTTGCCATTCACTGTAGTGGGTTTATGAAAGTATTTTCCTCCAACTATATTCCAGTATTCCGGCCATTCGTCGAAGGCGCAGATGCTGTGATGAAGCACAACCAGTGGTTTCCCTTCCCTGATGCAATCGGCGAATATTTTTTCCTGTCCGGGAGTAATCTTCTGCCACATGTGGTAGAAAACCAGAACATCGTAATGCCCCCTGTTTTCAGGAAGAAATTGATCGAAAGCAGCAGGAAATTCCACTACCTGGCTGGTAATATTCTTACCAAGACTAGTCAGCATCTCATTGAAAGGGGCTTTATCATAGCCGTGACCGCCTGTCACCACCAGAATTCTGATCGGCTTTTTGGCATCAGTTGACACAGGTGTAAAGAACAGGATTGAAAAAACAAGGATCGAAAAAGCAAGAAGGGTTTTCATAAGTTTAGTAGATTAATCAATATCTAAAATTAGTCACAATCTTATTAAGTTGTTGAGTGGAGAAAAAATATGCAGAAAAGTAGATTTTTAAAATATGATGGATTTTTAATTTGTGACGAGTATAGATTTGATGCAAAATGAGTCGGGCACAATGTGTATTTTTAATAAATATTTCAAGGCGTATAAGCAAATTTTTGGATTATGAAGATGCATTGTTTTCTTCTGGTTGGTTTACTGGTTATTGGAACAATATGTTCAGGACAGCAGGCAGAGGCTTTGAAGAAAACAATGCATCAATATCTAAAACCTGAAGGTAGGAATCCGGTTCATAGTATTCAGGTTTACCTTTCAAATTCTGAATCTACATTCTGTGCAGCAGTTGGATTTTCTGATGGGAAATCGATCCCGGCAGAGATGGACAATCAGTTTAAAATAGCCAGTATCACCAAGATGATGACTGCGACGGTTATCCTTCAAATGCAGGAAGAAGGCAGTTTAAATATTGAGGATCAGGCTTCCAGGTACTTAGAGGATGTACCTTATGTCAGGATTAATGATTTGAGTTACTTCAAGGGGAAACCTTATGGAAATTCCATTACTATCAAGCAACTGTTGCAACACAGGAGTGGACTAGCTGATATCTTTACGGATGCCTCATTTCGGTTTTACACCAATGAGTTTATTCACAAACAGCAAGAATGGGATCCGGAGAGACTGATGAAAAGGTATTTCAAATATGGACTGCAAAAGGAAGCTCACTTTGTTCCTGACAGTGGTTATTATTATTCGGATGTGAACTTTTTCTTGCTGGGTCTGATTGTAGAAAAAGTTGCGCAACAAACACTTGTCCAACAGTTTAGAGTACGGATTTTTGAGCCACTTAGCATGAAAAACAGCTATTTTGAATATTTTGAACCACTGGTAGGGAATGGGAAAATGGCTCATACATTTATGGGAAAGTTAGACATAACCCGGAAACTCAATACCTCCTATGATTGGGCCGGAGGAGGAGTGGTATCAACTACATCTGACCTCGCTCTCTTTTTGAATGGACTCTTTGAAGGCAAGCTCTTTAAAAACGCAAAGACACTTGGAAAAATGACCAGCACAATCCCTCACACATATGGGAATGGCAGGATTGGTTATTACGGATTAGGATTATTCCAATATAACTTCAATGGGGATACTTACTTTGGGCATGCAGGCTTTTGGGGATCCCTGATTGCCTATTGCCCGGCGAAGAAAATTACTTTCTGTGGAAGTATCAATCAAGTAAAACCAAATTTTGATACCCGTGAATTTATTGCCTTGCTTTTAAAAATGTTCGAAGAAGGCATTCATAAAAAATGAGCAAATATATTGCTCATTTTTTATGAATGAAAGGTGTTTACATCATTCCCTTTGGCCCTTTGAATCCTTTCCCTTGCCTCATTCCATGTTTGAAAAGATCGAATTTCAGTTTTTGCTCATCCGTCAGTTGCGCAC
>JBBIUJ010000408.1:0-3706 GCA_037440345.1 Prolixibacter sp. | reverse complement strand
AACAGTAGCAACTGATCTTTTGTAACTGACATGATAATTCTATCTTATTACTTGGCTAATGCAATTTACCAACTTTTCTTCAACTTTTAACTCTCAACTTGTCTCCTTACCAGTTTGATACGGATTTGTTAAAGATATCATCAATCAACTGTGTGTTGATCACCAGAACTGCCTCATTTTCTACCTGGTTGATTGCTTTCGAGCTATCCCAGTCGTAATAGGCAGAGAAGGTTGTATTAAAATCCTGATCGTGGTTTTTGTTGTTGACAAAAATCACCTTGACAGTGATGGTCAGCCTGTTCATGGAGGCAAAATCGCGTCCGGATTCGCTTTTTTGAATAGAGAGAGGCCGGACATCGTATCCGGTAATCTCGCCTGAAAATTCAAGGTCTCCCTGATCCTTGTTGATGGAAAGACTTGTTTCATTGACAAATTTATCCTTCAAAGCCTCGGTAAAGGACTGGCTCAGGGTAGGGTTGATTACTTTGGACCTGTTCCTGAAATAATCGACAAAAACTGTCTTCACATCAGGCGAGATGATGGCGCCGCTCATGGTGTAGGTAATTTTACAGCCTGATGTGGCAAGTAACAGAAAAATTGCCGTAAATAACTGAATTAGAATATATTTTCTATGAATTTTCATCTGTTTATAATTTGTTTTTTAATGGTCAGATGGAATACCCATCTGCCAGCTGGCGGATCCGCATGTGTGTGAAAGATTTTCTCATGGTCGTTTCATTTTTGCTTAATGTTGTACTCCTTGATCTTTCTGTAAAGGGTCCTTTCGGAGATTCCCAACTCCTCTGCGGCAAGTTTTCGTTTACCACTGTGTCTGTCAAGGGCTTTGAGAATGAGTTCCATCTCCTTCTCCTCAATGGAAAGTGATTCTTCAACAAATTCTTCTGTATCCTGGATGTGTGCTATGACACCAGGTTTTGTGAAGCCTGGGAAGAGGGGTTCATCTTGATCACTGTTCTCTTTATCCTGATGAAAGAGTTGCATGACTCCTTCGTCCGACTCTTCCGTCCGAACTGATGAAGGAGTGCCTTTTGACAGTTGGTTAAATTTCTCTTTCAGTTCGTCCAACTCTTTCTTAAGCCCGATTAGGGCATTGAGCATCATGGAGCGTTCGTTTTCCAGGGCCCTGGCATCCGACTCCTTGTGGTACAATGCCGGGAGGAAGCCGGGTTCCTCGGAGGGAATGTAATGGATCAGCTTCTCTGAAGTGATATCCCTGTCTGTTTCGATGATAGAGATCTGTTCCGCGATATTTTTCAATTGCCTGACATTACCAGGCCAGCGATAACCAAGAAATATTTTCTGAGCCTCCTCATTTAACCGGATGGATGGCATTTTGTAGCGTTCGGCAAAATCGTTGGCAAATTTTCTGAACAAGAGCAGGACATCGGTACCCCGTTCGCGCAAAGGCAAAACTTTGATTGGAACCGTGTTGAGCCGGTAGTAAAGATCTTCCCTGAATTTACCCTCTTTGATGGCATTGGTCAGGTCAAAATTTGTGGCGGCAATCACCCTGACATTTGTCTTTTGCACCTGGGATGAGCCTACCCGAATAAACTCGCCTGTCTCCAGCACCCTTAATAACCTTACCTGCGTTGAAATGGGAAGTTCCCCAATCTCGTCCAGAAATAGGGTGCCTCCGTCGGTCACCTCAAAATAACCTTTGCGATCGTTGAGCGCTCCGGTAAATGAGCCTTTTTCGTGTCCAAAAAGCTCTGAGTCGATTGTCCCTTCCGGGATCGCCCCGCAGTTGATGGCAATGTATTTGCCATGTTTTCGTGGCGAGTAATAGTGGATGATTTGGGGGAATGACTCTTTCCCAACTCCACTCTCTCCGCTAATCAGAACGGAAAGATCTGTCGGCGCCACCTGAAGGGCAACTTCAATGGCACGGTTCAGTCCGGGAGCATTCCCTATAATGCTGAAACGTTGTTTAATCTCCTGTATATCCATTAAATCAACTCACTTTTTCGATCGACAAATTTAACACTAATCCGTGAATTCCGACAAAATAAATGACAGAGGGGCCAGCCCGACCTCTCTGTCATTTATTTTGTCGGAAACAATGGCTATTTTTGTAAAAAACAATGGATGACCATGACTCCTAAATTTATTGCCATCATTCCTTCCAGATACGGTTCATCACGGTTTCCCGGGAAGCCACTTGCCGACATTGCGGGGAAACCAATGATACAACGGGTCTATGAACAGGTAGTTCAAGCGGTTGAGGAAGCCTGGGTGGCAACGGATGATGAACGCATTGCCACAGCAGTTCGCGCTTTTGGTGGCAAGGTGGTGATGACTTCAGTAGACCACCGCAGTGGCACTGACCGATGTGCTGAGGCGGTTAGAAAAGTCAGTGCTGAGACCGGAATCGACTTCGATGTAGTCATCAACGTTCAGGGAGATGAGCCTTTCATTCGACCTGAGCAAATTTCCATCCTTAAACAGCCTTTTGTAAAGGAAGCAACTACAGAGATTGCAACTTTGATTCAGCAAATTCGCCGGACGGAGGTCCTTTTCAATCAGGCGGAAGCAAAAGTTGCCCTCGACATTCATGGTAATGCGCTGTTTTTTAGTCGAATGCCTATTCCGATGGTGTTTAAATCGGAAGAGTCTGAATGGATTAAAAACTTCAAATATTACTGTCACGTAGGGATTTATGCTTATCGGACCGATATTCTGGAGAAGCTCAGCAAGTTGCCTGAAGGCCTCCTTGAGAAGGCAGAGTCGCTGGAACAACTGAGGTGGCTTGAGAATGGTTATACCATAAAAACAGTTGTCACGGAACATGCAACAGTTGGAATTGACACACCCGAAGAGTTAGAAATAATAGTTGCCGAGGGTATCGAAAAATATTATTCGAAGCACTAAAGTGCGTTATTTATATTAACTTTAAACTCTTTGAACCTGCTAAAACCTATATGCTATGGACGTTCCCCGGTTGGTTAGGGAAGATTCTTATTTGCAGCCATATACTTCAGACTTCCAGCGCTGGGCAGAAAAATACCAAGCCAAGGAAAAGGTGTTGCTGGGGGCTGTTTCTTTAAAGGATTTTGCTTGTGGGCACGATTATTTTGGTCTCTTTAGAAATGAAGAGAGCTGGGTCTTTCGCGATTGGGCTCCCAATGCCTCCCGTATCTTCCTGGTAGGGAATTTCAATGATTGGCAGGACCGTTCGGATTTCGAATTGAGAAACATAGGTAATGGTTCGTGGGAGATTGAATTGCCGCTTTCATCCATGCACCACGGAGATCTTTATGCACTATCCATGTATTGGCCTGGCGGATCCGGCAAAAGAATTCCAGCCTGGGCAAAAAGGGTTGTTCAGGATAGTGAGACAAATATTTTCAATGCTCAGGTATGGGCTCCCAGGGACTCTTTTCGTTTCGCCCACCATTTTATCCCAACCAAAGAGGCGCCAATTATTTATGAATCGCATGTAGGAATGGCCGGTGAGGAACCCAGGGTCCATACTTTCAATGAGTTCAGGTATGAAATGTTGCCCCGCATCAAGGCAGCCGGATACAACACCATTCAGTTGATGGCCATTCCTGAACATCCCTATTACGGAAGCTTTGGCTACCATGTCTCCAGTTTCTTTGCCCCTTCATCAAGATTTGGTACCCCGGAGGAGTTGAAGCACCTGATTGATGAGGCACATGGCCTGGGAATGTCGGTGATAATG
>JBBIUJ010000407.1:0-3721 GCA_037440345.1 Prolixibacter sp. | reverse complement strand
GCCGGGAATGCATTGACTGATGTGATCTCGGGAGAAGTGAACCCCTCAGGTAAATTGCCCTTCTCCTTCCCGAAAAAACTGGAGGACAATGCCGCTCACTTCTTTGGCAAACTTTCCTACCCGGGGGACAGCATCAACGAATACTACAAAGAAGATATCCTGGTTGGTTATCGCTGGTTCGATAGCAAAAAGATTACGCCACAATTTCCTTTCGGATACGGACTTTCATACACCACCTTTGAGTTAGGCGCCCTTGCTACAGATAAAGCGACTTATGGGAAAGACAACATCATTAAAGTAAAATTTTCGGTTAAGAATACCGGCCAGTGTTTTGGAGCCGAGATAGGTCAGTTATACATAAGTGATCCTGTATGCACTGTGGCACGTCCGGCCAAAGAGCTGAAAGCCTTCAAAAAGGTATTCCTTCAACCGGGAGAGACAAAAACGGTAGAATTGAACCTAAAAGTTGCCGATCTCGCTTTCTATGATGAGGCCAGAAAGGATTGGAATGTTGAGGAAGGAGAATTTATCCTGCAATTGGGTAATTCGTCAGGGAATATTTCTCAGACGTTGAAAATAAACGTCAGATAATTGAAGTTTATAGTTTGTCAAATTCAATTAAATCACCCTTTTTTGTCGCTATATCATATTCATAAACCTTCTTTAGATTTAAAGGAGATAATTCTTTCTCCGCATGAATCAAAGGGGCTTTTATGGTCGAAAAGCTATAGAATGAGTTGGTGTTTTGTCCTTTTGCCTCCTCCAATCCATTGCCTTTTAGTGGATTATAGGAACGGATACGACAATTCCCTCCGAGTAATGATTTGATGGTTGCTTTGGTTAATTCTCCATTCTTCCATTGCATGTTTACCTCGAAACCTCCTCTGGCCCTTAATCCGCTGATGCTTCCGTTTTTCCACATTGTAGGAAGGGCTGGCAGCAAGTGTATGGCTCCATCCTGGCTTTGCAAAAGCATTTCGGCAATCCCGGAAGTACAACCAAAATTTCCATCAATCTGGAAAGGTGGATGTGCATCGAAAAGGTTTGGATAGGTTCCTCCTTTTTGTTTGCCGTCAGGCTGAATAGAGGGTGTCAACTGATCTGTTATCAATTTGTGGGCATGGTCTCCATCAAGCAGCCGTGCCCATAAATTCACTTTCCAGCCCATCGACCATCCGGTTGATGCATCGCCCCGGGCAATTAAGGTGGTCTTTGCAGCATTGAATAATTCCGGATCCCGGTAGGGTGATATTTGGTTTGAAGGGAAAAGTCCGTACAAATGCGATACATGACGATGGTTATCCTTTGGGTTATCCAGATCTTCCATCCATTCCTGTAACTGACCCCATTTCCCAATCTGCATTGGAGGCATCCTTTTTAAGGTCTCGCTCAATGTCGAAATCAATTCCTGATCGGTGTTAAGAATTCTGGCCGCTTCCATGGTTTTCGTGAATAGATCGAATACCAATTGGTTATCCATGGTTACTCCGGCAGCCAAGGTCGATGGGCGACCCTGCGGGTTATTCTCAGGGGAAATGGAAGGACAAACCACCAACCAATGATTTGCTGGCTCTTCAACCAAAAAGTCGAGGAAGAACACTGCCGCTTCTTTGATCACCGGATAAACTG
This sequence comes from Prolixibacter sp., assembly GCA_037440345.1. Lineage (GTDB taxonomy): Bacteria > Bacteroidota > Bacteroidia > Bacteroidales > Prolixibacteraceae > CAINVV01. The sequence continues at coordinate 2,092 of JBBIUJ010000407.1, read as the reverse complement.
ATTTCAGGTACTCCTTATCACCATTGTACGCATATTTTTCGAACAGATGTTGCGAAAGCCAGGCGCCACCCATGGGCCACATACCCCAGGTAGCCCCATCGATGGGGCCGTTAATACGCCAGATGTCGGTATTGTGATGCAATACCCAACCTCGGCTACCATACACATATCCCGGGCTGTTTTTACCTGTTTCCGAGAGTTCGCGCACCATCCTGATCAGTGGCTCATTCATTTCCGACATATTGGTATTTTCCGATGGCCAGTAATTCATTTCGGTGTTGATATTCACCGTGTACTTGCTATCCCATGCCGGAGCCAACTGATCGGTCCAAATTCCCTGGAGATTAGCCGGTTGTCCGCCTGGCCGCGAAGCTGAAATCAACAAGTAGCGACCAAACTGGAAATAGAGGCTTATAAATTGGGGATCATTGCCCCTGGCAAATTCAGCCAAACGTACATTGGTAGGACTTTTAGCAGCTGGAGTTACGCCCAGATCAATTTTCACCCGGTTGAAATATTTCCCGAAATCAGTAACATGATCTTTCAAAACCTGATCGTAACTCTTTTTCATGGCTTTCCGAAGATAGTCGTTTACCCTTTCTTCGGCATTTGCGCTCAGGTCATGATAGTTCAAAAAGTTTGTAGCCATTGAAATATAAAGGGTTACCTCATCAGCCTTAGCAACATTCATCGAGGATTCTGTAGCTGACACTTTACCGCCTTTCGCCACGATTTTTACCTTGGACTGAAATTTTACGCTTCCCGGCAGCTTTTCAAATTCGCCCGGTGTTCCTGACATGATAAGTTCGTCGTTGCCGTTGGTTGTAACACTCACCTGCGAAGGTTTTGGCCTTTCCATTGTTGCAGAAAACGTAACGGAACCAGGTTTGTTAGCTTTAATCCGGACAACTATTACCTGATCGGAGAACGACGAAAACAGACTGGTTTCGTATTTTACGCCGTCCAGTTCGTAACGTGAAGAGGCCACAGCTTTTTCCAAATCAAGTTCACGGTAATAATTTGTGTAATTCTCGTGTCCGGGAAATGTCAATTTCAGACTGCCCAAAGTTTGGTATGGCATCCCGTGAGATGTTTTACTGATGATACTCTTATTTACCAGATCCTGTGCTTCCTTGTATTTGCCCCCGAAGATTAGTTTCCTGACTTCCGGCAAGGCCGCTTTTGCATTGGGATTGTCGTTGCGATTGGGACTGCCTGCCCATAAGGTATTTTCATTCAATTGAATGATTTCGTTACTTGGATCACCATAAATCATGGCCCCCAGGCGGCCATTACCAACAGGAAGGGCTTCTACCCATTGTTTGGCAGGTTGTTCATACCAAAGTTTTAAGTGCGATTCATTCTTAGCACAGACATTTGCTATTGGTACTAAACTCAGTATTAATAAATTAATGATTTTCATTTGTTTATATTTAGTTTTTTGATGGTCAAATGGAATTGCCACATAATCATTTTCGGTTGTTGAGTATTGTTTTCCAGCCTCTAAAAGTGCTTGTGGAATCCAGAAAGGCTAATAACGAACCTGTTTCGCTTTTACTGCTGTAGCGGTCAATTTCAATTGTATCTCTTGCACTGGTAAGTCCAACACCGCGCAAAGTAGGTGTAACTTGCCGGATTGTACCGTCAGTATTAAAGAAAAGGCTATCGATACAAATTGACCTGTTTTTATCAAATTTTGGTGAGTAGGCATTCTGATGATAGAACAGGTACCATTGATCTTTGTATTGAACAAAAGATTGATGGTCGGTCCAGCCAGTCAGGTTTTCTGAAGAACCGGCAGTTTTTACGTCGAAAAACATGCCATTGTATTGATCGCTAAATACCAACACATTGACACCCTGTTTTTCGAAATATTCCAAATCGTTGAGTTTTAGCGGTTGGCCTTGCACTGGATGTGAGAGTAAACAAATACTGGTTAGCGCAACAAAAACAGCGACTGACAGCCGTAGCTTTTTAGTAAATAGCAGAAGTATTGCATCGGTTTATCTTTAATTGGTTTTTATGTTGTGAGCCTTAATTCATACTATTATTTAATCCACTTTGCTAATCTGATCGCTGATGTGGAAGTAAT
>JBBIUJ010000406.1:0-3739 GCA_037440345.1 Prolixibacter sp. | reverse complement strand
CCGTCTTGCCTTTCGCCAGGTCGGTCCGGTCGAGTTCGCTTTTCATCGCAGCACTGGCAATATAGTCAGCCACTATGCTCTTTTGAGCGGAGGTAGTAATTTCCGAAATGAGTTCATGCTCAGGGGCCACCACCATATAAGTCGCACCAAACAGGGTGTCGGGTCGGGTGGTGTAAACCCTCAGTTTTTTGTCTGATCCTTCCAGTGCAAAATCGACCTCTGCCCCGGTTGAGCGGCCTATCCAGTTGCGCTGCATCTCCTTGACGCCTTCGGGCCAGTCGAGGTCATCGAGACCCTCAAGCAATCGTTCGGCATAATGAGGAATCCGTAGCATCCACTGTTTCAGGAAACGTCGCTCCACCTCTTTGGTGCCGCACTTTTCATGCGAACCGTCGTTCAAAACCTCCTCATTGGCACAAACAGTTTTGCAGGTACGGCAATACCACACCTGAGCTTCCCCGTAGTAAGCCAGGCGCTTTTGATCGACATATTCCAGGATGGCCTTCTTTCCGGCTTTGGTAATTTCATCTGGAATGGTTAATTCGCTGATATGCTTTCCTTTCCCAGCTTTTGCATCAAACCAGGTGTTGTACAATTTGGTAAAGATCCATTGCGTCCATTTAAAATAGGAGGGATCAGTGGTATTTATTTCACGGTCCCAGTCATAACTCAAACCGAGCGACTGAATTTGACGCCTGAAATTGTCGCAATTCTTTTGGGTAGTTTCGGCAGGATGCGTGCCCGTCTGGATGGCATATTGTTCAGCAGGCAAACCAAAGGCATCCCAGCCCATCGGGTGGAGCACATTGAAACCTTTGCTTCGCTTGTAACGGCAAACTATATCAGTGGCAGTATATCCTTCAGGGTGTCCAACATGCAAGCCTGCACCCGAAGGATAGGGAAACATGTCGAGACAATAAAATTTCGGTTTTGAAAAATCGTCAGTCGTCTTGAAACTATTGTTATCGGCCCAGTACTGCTGCCATTTGGCTTCAATCTCTTTGAAGTTGTAATCCATTGGGTTTTGAACTTAGAAACGTGAAAATATGGCGCAAAATTAAGATTAAAATCCTAAAAAGAGATATGAGATATGAGATATGAGTTATGAGCTATGAGTTATTGAGATATGAGTGAAGTAATCTTGGTGAACTGCATTCTTTGCTCTAAAAGGGCTAAATATGAATAACCACGGTTTTAACGACAAAGGAACGATACCTGTGGTAAAGAAAAGCAAAGATCTAAACACAATCAGAAAGTTCACTTTTTTAAACTTTGCAAAAAAATCCTTTTTCTCTTTCGAAATGAAATTAAAATCCATTCATTCCAGACAAAATCCACTCAAAATTTGAAAGTACTCTAAAACTTTGATTCTCTAAGAATTAATGATAAAATTCACATTCAACAAAGGATATCGGAATTAAAATTCAATTACTTTTGGATGTTGATTTTTCTAAACAAACAATCTAAAAACATTAAACATGAACGCCGGAATCGATAAATTTATGGAGGAGTTGAAATCCCGCACACCAGGCGAAAACGAGTTCCACCAGGCAGTAAGGGAGGTAATAGAGACAGTTTGGGATGTTTACGATGCCAATCCAAGATACAAACAGGCCAAAATACTGGAGCGCATGGTGGAGCCTGAGCGTACCATCATGTTCCGCGTACCCTGGATGAACGATCTGGGGGAAGTTGAGATTAACAGAGGCTACAGGGTAGAGTTTAACAGTACTTTAGGACCCTATAAAGGAGGTTTAAGGTTTCACAAGAGTGTCAATCTGAGCATTTTGAAATTTCTCGGTTTCGAACAGACCTTCAAAAATAGTCTGACTACCCTTCCCATGGGAGGAGGTAAAGGTGGTTCGGATTTTAGCGCCAAAGGAAGAAGCGACAACGAAATTATGCGCTTTTGCCAATCTTTTATGACTGAACTTTTTCGCCATATCGGACCGAATACAGATGTTCCTGCCGGGGATATTGGAGTAGGAGGCCGCGAAATCGGGTACCTGTTTGGACAGTACAAACGGATCCGCAATGAGTTTACAGGAGTGTTGACCGGCAAGGGCCTGGGCTGGGGCGGATCGCTCATTCGTCCGGAAGCGACCGGGTTTGGCGCTGTCTATTTCGTCCAGCACATGCTCAAAGAGATGGGAAAAGAGCTGAAGGGGAAAACTGTCTCTGTTTCCGGTTTCGGCAATGTTGCCTGGGGCGCGATTACAAAAGTCGATGAACTTGGCGGCAAAGTTGTGACAATCTCAGGACCTGATGGATATATCTATGATCCTGCCGGGATATCCGGAGACAAAATTGATTACCTGCTGGACCTTCGTGCCACAAACAACGATGTTGTTGCCCCATACGCCGAGGAGTTTGGCTGTCATTTTTTCCCAAATGCAAAACCCTGGGAGCAAAAAGTTGATATCGCACTGCCTTGTGCTTGCGAAAACGAACTAGACGAAATCGATGCCAGAAAGCTGGTTGCCAATGGCTGCTTCCTGATTGGTGAAGTCTCCAACATGGGATGTACTGCCGGAGCCGTTAACTACTTCCTTGACAATAAAATCCATTATGCACCCGGAAAAGCAGTTAACGCCGGAGGTGTTGCAGTTTCCGGACTGGAGATGTCTCAAAACAGCATGCGCTACAACTGGACCAAAGAGGAGGTGGACAAACGATTGCATTTAATTATGCACGACATCCATGAAACCTGCCAAAAATTTGGACGCGATGGCGATTATATCAATTATGTAAAAGGCGCCAATGTAGGAGGATTCGTGAAGGTAGCCGATGCGATGCTGGCACAGGGACTGGTATAACAGTTATGAGATATGAGTTATGAGTTATGAGACGTGAGAGACTGACTCTGGGGTATCTCATATCTTATAACTCATAACTTATAACTTAGATATAACATTCCCTTAACCTAACTGATTGTCAGCTTGGTTACCTTTGTATAAAATTTGAGAGCATGTTTGTTGACAGTCATTCGCACATTTATTCAGTTGATTTCAGCCTGGATCGTGATGAGGTAATCACCCGCGCCCTGGAGGCTGGTGTCGAACGCATTGTCCTGCCAAACATCGACAGTTCTTCCATCAAACCGTTAATGGATCTTACCGATACAATACCCGGACTTTTTTTCCCTTTGGTTGGTCTTCATCCCACTTCTGTCAAGGAAGATTTCCGCAAGGAGTTGCAGATCTTGGAGTATTGGCTGGGAAAGAGGAAGTTCTATGGCATTGGAGAGATTGGCATAGATCTTTTCTGGGATAAATCATTTCTGGAAGAACAAATAGAAGCCTTTACTACACAGATTGGCTGGGCCAAAAACAGAAGTTTACCAATCGTTGTCCATGTCAGGGAATCCTTTGATGAAGTGATGGAACAACTCAGAAAAGTATATGCTCCAGGTTTACAGGGAGTGTTTCACAGTTTCACCGGAGATCAGGAGCAAGCAGAGCAAATTATTGAGCTAGGATTTAAAATTGGGATCAACGGCATCATCACCTTCAAGAATTCTGATCTGGGAGAGACCATTCAAAAGATTGATCCATCTCATCTACTGATTGAAACCGACTCTCCCTGGCTGGCGCCTGTTCCCCACAGGGGCAAACGAAACGAATGTTCCTACGTTGTGACCGTCGCGGAAAAAATTGCACAGTTGCACGGCACATCGATTGAAAATATTGCGGACATTACCTCTAGGAACGCGAAAGAGTTGTTCGGATTCTAAACGAAG
>JBBIUJ010000405.1:0-3758 GCA_037440345.1 Prolixibacter sp. | reverse complement strand
CATTTGAATAACTGATTTTTGTACCAATATTTGAAGCGTTAAGGCCTAAGCTAAAACTTCCCTCCAAACCATTATCGAGTTCAATTGGTTTAGTGTAGTATGCTGCTATATCAGCCGCAAAAGCAGTAGCCGCTGAATACTCTTCGACCTGCATATCAGAATAGATAAGCCGCATCACTACCGATCCTGAGAAGTTTTCTGACAATTTCCGAGAATAACCCAAATCAACAGACATTTCATAAGGTGAAATATCATACAACGCCGTTCCTTCATTGTCCGTAATATTTATATTACCAAGCGAGAAATAGCGTAATGATGCACTTACGGCAGATAAATCATCAAGTTTATAATATCCTGACAGGTAAGATAGACTGATGTCATTAACTAGTTTTCTGAGCCATGGCGTGTAAGATAACGAGACTCCGACACCAGATTTCATAAAAGCGTATTTTGCAGGATTCCAATATTGAGAAGTAACATCAGGTGTTGTTGCAGCTCCAATATCTCCCATACCTCCCCCACGCGCATCAGGAGCAATTGTCAACGACGGGACGCCCGTAACAATTGGGTTGAGTTGATTATTAAGCATCTCTCCATCCTGAGAATATACTGTTGATTCAAGAGAGATGAATCCAAGAGCAAGCGCAAAAAACCAATATTTTTTCATTCTATTATTCTTTTGAATATTTTCTATTTAATCACAATTAATTTCTTTGTCAAGGTTGTTTCTTCAATTTTATCCGTAAGAACAGTTGCTTTGTATAAGTATGATCCCGGAGATACAGTAACTCCATTTGATAATTTAAGATCCCAGTTTATTGGGAACGCTTCAATCACATCAGATAATTTTGATTCCGTATGATTCCATATTTCAGTACCTGAAATATCAAACACACTCACTTTTACAGTCACATTCGTGTTTGGTTGGTTATGGCGAAATATGAACTTTACATTTCCTGTTGATTGTTTGACAATATTTGTTGTATATAAATCAAAAATTCTCGGAGTTTGACCTTTCTTTACTACAAAATTAATACTCTGTGTTGATGAATTATTTTGTATATCCCATGCTCTAAAAGATAGTGTGTGTAATCCATCAACCATTTCAGGCATCAAATATGAAATCGTTCCTTCCGTTGAACTGCCACTTTTCGCTTCATAAGCATTATTTATCACGTAAGTAGTAAGTGGAGAGTTATCCACTACAATGACTAAGTCGTGGCCTATACCTGTTCCCGATGTATTTAATCCACTTTGATCCTTGAGATCGACAACCAATCGAGGTGTCTCGTTTACCACATCTCCATTTACAAAACTTTCATTGTTCAGATAGATCTTGTTGATTAATGGACCAGTAGCATCATTTACAGCATTTTGGTTTATTCCTCCAAGCAGAAAATTCTCGAAATATCCCTGAGCCTCATTACCATTCGAATCAGTTCCGTATAGATTTATTCGACCACTCTTAAATGAGTAATTCATATCTTTTGGTACAGTGAATTTGAATGTAAATTCACCATTTTTAATAGAATCTTTACCAGAGAAAAGAATTTTGTTTCGATCCTTATAGCTAAAGGAGGAACCAGCTTTATCATTGTCGAGAGTAACAAGATCTTCTTCGCAGTCATAAACAGTTGGGTTTATTATTCCACTAAAATTAGAAGCTAAAGTGCCATCTGCATTTAGCACACGACCCGACAATGTGACCTCACTTAATGCTTGAAGTGTTGGTATTGCTTGATTAGCAGGTTGTCCATTGATGCTCGTAATCTCCATTTTATATTCCGCGTAAGCCAATTTTAAGGCCGGATCGCCAAGTAGTGTGAAATTTAATTTATTTTGGTCATTCGACCCTAATGCTATTTTTGTTTGGCGAATAATGTCTCCTAAGCGAAGTCTACTCCCATTAGTGTCTTTCTTTAATAGTAGCTCATTCAAGGCTGTGTTCAGACGGAAATTTTGCGCCGAATAAACAACACGAGTGGTTGTAATTAATCCAATTCCTCCGCCATTTGGATTTAATAGCACTTCTTCTCCAGCAGTGGTATTGAAATCGTCGAAACGACTGAAATCGCAGCTTGCTGTAATCCACAACGGAAGATGATTTAATTTGAGCGACTTAATATCAGAGGTAGTCATTATTTTTTCAACAGCCCATGCATTTACACTACCGTGCCCAGTGTAGTTTACGGCCATAACTCCTGAATTCAATAAATCGAAAAGCTTTTTCTTGGCAGAAGGATATGACCCTCCAGCAGAAGAGATAACTTTTTTGTATGAATCGAGAAAAATTTTATTCACAACAAATTGTTTATAATTAGCTTCAAGATATTGAGTCAGTTGATCAGCTTGCCTCATGTGACCATTATCATCACCATCATCGGCAACAAAACAAAGATTATTTTTCCAAGATCCCAATTGAGTGTTGTGAGCATAGCCAATAATTTTATCGACAACGGCATCGGCCTCAGTTATACTGCGAACAGGAAATCGTCCAACGCCTACATCCAAACCATCAGCAACTATATTTTCACCTTCTTTATCGTCCAAAAATCCGAAATAATCGTCACACACATAAGCAGAGGTTTCAACTAATGATGACACAGATTGGTATGTGAGGAGTAATTGAATATTTGGGTCGCTTTTCCATTCGGAGCTCAGCAATCTGTTATCAAACGAGCCATCTCCAAAAAGGAGAAGATATTTAGGGTTCTCACTTTGAGACTGAGCTCTGTCGTAAAACATTTTCAGAAACCAACGATAGGCAGTTGCATCTGGAGTACCAGAAGAAAATTCATTGTAAATCTGTTCCGGAGTTACAATTGTCACCTTTAAATTATCTTTTATAGGATCTCTGTGCAAATTCGCCAGTCTCTCAGCCGATTTCAAAAGACTTGGTATACAAATAATCACCATATCCGTTTCCGGTAAAGCGTGCAAATTCTGATTAACAACATCTCCTACCAACTCGGGTTTGGCAAACGTACCAGTCACGTCAACAGCTACATACTCACTTGGTTTGGCAATATCAGAAGTTGCAGCAAATTGCGTTATTGAACCTGTTGATGTAGGTATTATCTCTTTGCATTGGCCATCTGTAATATCCCATATTTTGACATTGCTATTTGTGTTTTGTACCACATAATTGCACTTTTGACCTAACGAATTTATGGAGCGAAAAGGAGTGAACGCATCATACAGTTTTAAATTGCGTTCCATATTAATTGCGATATAATTTAACCGGCAGTTAATATCATTGGGTTTTCCGTAGTCAACTTTTACATTGAAGAGTTCTGACAGGGATGTATTTGTATATGTTCCCGAAGCATTCAAGTCCTTTGCTTTTTCATATGGATCAGAAGATCCAGCAAGCATTGTTGTATTTATAACGCTACTATTATTAACACTAACATTGAATGAAGTTCCTGTCGAAGATTTTGACACAAAATCAATCGAAAAAGTCATTGGAGTAGTTGTTACACCAGGTATATTAAACGGAAAAATCTGACTATTATTAAGAGAAAAGTCTTCGCCATAAAATTCTCTACCCGTTGAGGCAATATTCACGGCATCTTTTTCGTGAAGCGCGTAATCGTTAAAGGTGGTTATTGTGATGTCGGGACTGTCAATCGATTGTTGTGTAGCCATATCGGTCGGAGTGCCTTTGCTGTCGGTGAGAAAGTAGTAGGCGAAAGATGAATATGGATTTACAACTCGATCAAATTTTTGGCCATTCAGATTCCATGAAACAACCCCTT
>JBBIUJ010000404.1:0-3766 GCA_037440345.1 Prolixibacter sp. | reverse complement strand
GTCCCACCTGCGACATAGGTAGATTGGGTTATAGATTCTGCCAATTTGGTAGTTTCTTGAGATGGCCAGTCCGAGTGCATAATCTTCGCCATAGTTGACATTGGGTACTTTTATGCTACGGAGAACCGGTGTGTAAAAAGCCCTGGGAGCGCCTAATCCATTGATCCGCAATGCATTGTTTCTGCCATTATCGGGGGTCCACTCCTTGTGGTCGATCACTCCCGGCGGGATTTCCTGCAAATCAAAGTTGACCATCCTGTAGGAACCAACCACCATGGCGCATTTCTCCTGGTAAAAAGTATCCACCACCTGCTGCAACGTCGTTTCGTCAAGGTAGAGGTCGTCGCTGTCGAGCTGAACGGCAAATTTTCCGCAGTCCTCATGGGCGGCAGCAGCGTTCCAGCAACCGCCGATTCCCAGATCTTTGCGGTCGGGGATTAAATGGATGAGTCTTGCATCTTCTTCAGCGTATTTTTCAATGATTTCGGTAGTTCCGTCGGTGGAGTAGTTGTCGGCAATGATCAGGTTAAAAGCAAAATTAGTCTTCTGAGATAAGACCGACTTGATTGCGTCTTCGATCGTCCGCACCCTGTTTCTGACCGGGATAATGACAGATGCCTCGACTGGAAATTTCTCCTGTCCAAAATCCACTGGCTTGAAATCAGGCTCAAGATAAACACCGGCCTTTTTCAAAAATCGTGTACAAACCTGTTCCATCTCAATTTGTACTCCCCTGTTTTTGGAATCCACATAATCGAATATTTTCTCGCCCGAAAGCCGTAAGTCGGACTCTTCTTCGGTGTAGAGATATTCCGGAATGCGGAAGAGGGGTGCAATCAGTGAAAGATTGAGCCGCAGGTCATACAAACCGGCATGTTTCAGGGAATCATCAACCGAGGCAGCAGCCTCCTTAAATTTTTCTTTCCTGAAGAAAAGCAGCGAACCAAAATTGAAATCGTCCCTCAAACTTCCCTCCTGGTAATCGATCACGGGATGAGGCTCTGGAACGCCTGTCTTTACGGCATAATAATTGGCGTAAACCATGCCGCCATTTGTATCTTCAGCTACCCTGATAAAGCGCTCCAGTGCATATTGACTCAATTTTAGCGGACTGTGCCGGGTATAGATCAAAACAAATTCGGTCCGGCTTTGAACCGAGATGGTTTTGATAGTAGCTCCGGCATTCAGGCTTCCGGTGTTGAGCCATTCTGCCCCTTCTAAATCGAAAAGCGCTTTTTCAGAGCCTGTTACAAATATATTAGCAACCAGTTCCGAACTTCTAAGCTCATGAACCGTCGCTTTTGTCTCTTTTTCACTCCCAAACGGGATAAAACAGGTGATTTTCATACTATAATAGTTTGTTTTTTAAAGGCAGTATGGAACTCCATGTTGCCAAAATTATTATCATTCTCTTGGATGTAGTTAAGCAACATGTTCGTTTCATTTTTTGTTATTTTACCACGAAGGTCACAAAGGGAAGCACGAAGGAACACTAAACTTGATTTCATCCTTTGTGCATTCCTTTGTGACACCCCTTGTGTCCTTTGCGGTTAAATTTATATTCAATTTTTAATTATTTCATTTCCAGTTGCATCAATAACTGCTTAAAAATGGCATCCCTTTCACCGTCTGTCGCAATCGTTTCGAGTGGGACCGTGAGCGTAATTGCCTGGTATTTGTCTTTGTACCATACCCCGGCGCTCTTGTTGTCTCCGAAAAAGCGAAACAGAACGGAGGCGTTTTTCCCGGCAGGTTCAATCGCATCCGGCGCTTCTACTTTGTAAATAAAAGGATTCCAATTGTTTACAAAGTGATATTGCTCTGAAATGCCTTTCTTCAGACTGTTCACTGTATAAATAAGTCCTGATTTACTGCCATGAGCTGTTCTGTGTTTGTAATGAAGTACATCGCTGGCAAATTTTCTGGCAAGGGTATCGCCGCACAGACTTAGATCCGAACCAACATAGGCCCCTGATACCAAAAACTTTGTCCCATCATGCTCCGATATTTTGGAAATGGCTTCTCTCATGGCTGGCGTAAAAATTGTAAAGTCCTTACCAGGAATGCCAATGAACCGTTTCGTCGTCTTTTCCTCTCCAAAGATCAGATCGAATAGTGCGAAAGAAGATGCCGGATGGTCTCCCTTTTCGAAACATTCATCGCTGGTGGAGATAAAGCCAAATCCGTTGTTCCGAAGCGATTTTCCATGAACATAAGGATAATCGAAGCTGTTTCCGGGTACGATCCTGGTCTCCTGATCCGCGAAACTGGAGCCAAACCCCGATGCATCGTCATCCAGCCACTGCGATTTCCTGTCAAAATCATATTGTTCTCCAATGTAGGTCATGTTTTCGTGCCAGGCAACCCCTTCATCTTCAGACATTCTGAAGCCTGCTTCCTTCCCATTGTCAAAGGCATCAGGCGCACATATCCGATCGAAACCGTTGACCACCAATACCGGTTTTGTGTTGTTAACAGGCAGCGAACAAGATAGTATCTCAGATGGAAAGCTTTCACCTCCGTCGTTCAGGGCTGCGATTTTGAAACTATAAATTTTACCCGGTTGGAGATCGGTGAAGGTGAAAGTGGGTTCCTTTACCAGGAATCCTTCGTCAAAACCGCCATCCTCCACCCTCTTGTAAACCCTATAACCTGTGGGCACAGCAGTTGGTTCAAGAGGATCAATGACAGGAGCCCACGAAAGTTTCAACCTATTTCCGTCCAAAGTCATGCCAAAATGGTCTACCGGAAGTGGTTGTACAACAAAGGATAAGCCATTTTGATAGGTGATAAATTTCAGAATTCCTTTGTAATAAGCCCTGCAGACATCAAATTTGAATCGTGGATCCTGTGCCAGGTACATGTCTGCAAAATTCTGGTGGGAGAGAAGCTCCGATAAAATGGCCGGAACTTTCGGCCTGGCAGCCTCAAAATATCTCTTGTTCCACATGCCGCGGCGGGTCCAGTCGGCTTTGTGAAGTATTCGTAAATCATTCACTACCTGTGTCTGAACAAGATCGGCAAGATCCCTGCTGGCCCACTTGGATTGACTGTTGGGAAACTGGTCCTTGTCGAAGGTGGTGTCATATATCAGCAGTGTGCCAATAATTGAACTATCCTTCGTTGTACCGGCGTCCGTATGAAATCCCATCGACATATCCATCGGAATTCCCAATCCCTTGGCGTTTGGCGATTTCGTCGGACCATTTGGGGCTCCCATCAGGTAATTCACCCACTCCCCGCGGCTCATGTAATCATCCTTGTAATCCTCCTTGCCACTTTCGCGACTTGCGTACAAGGCAGCATCGGCGCCACGGTTGGAATAGTCCACCTTCGTACGGTTCAGGCTGTAAACAAGGGAATCAGGGAATCCGCAATACTGCAGATAATACCTTGCCGCCTCCTGGTACCTTGGCCGCTGACTGGCAAAAGGCATCCAGATAGCTGAATCCATGGCAAATCCTTCTTTCTCCCTGATATCAAACAATTGTTTAAGCTGCTCCTCTTTGCCCCTGACAATGTTGCCCATTCCACCGCCAAAGCGGACTGCATCAGCAGAAACCTGCTTACCCGGCTCAGCGGAGGCATTGCTGAGTTCTACCATTCCTTTTTCAGGATGTTTCCCTTTCTCAAACTTGAAACTGCCGAGATAGATCCAGGTGCCACCGCCGATAGATTGATTGACGGTGAAATTTGTGGTGCCGCCTGCATGATGAACCGAATAATGGGCATCAGTAACATTATTATCATCAACCGAATAGGAAAC
>JBBIUJ010000403.1:0-3780 GCA_037440345.1 Prolixibacter sp. | reverse complement strand
ATATACCGGAGGTATAATATGTGGGTAGAAAGCAGATGATTGAGGATCTATTTCGTCCTGTACGGGACGAAATTATCATTGGGGATTAATTTTCTACCCACATTAAATCCCTACCGGGATAAAAAAAGTAAATTTAAACAGTCTCTTAGGTTTTAAAGGTTGTAAGTTGCATCCCTACTTTATCCTTTTGACTTTCTCCTTTATCTTTCTTTCTTCATCAAGTTTCAGACAATTGAACAACTAATTAGAAAGCAATGACTGAAGAAATTATAATTGCAGGATTTGGTGGACAAGGTGTTCTCTCCATGGGAAAGATCCTGGCCTACTCCGGTGTAATGCAGGACCAGGAAGTAGCCTGGTTTCCCTCTTACGGACCTGAAATGAGAGGTGGTACAGCCAATGTTACGGTCATTCTGAGTGATGACCGGATCAGTTCGCCCGTTCTTCACGAATTTGACACAGCCATCATCCTCAACCAGCAGTCCATGACCAAATTTGAGAAGATGGTCAAGCCGGGAGGAACCCTTTTGTACGATCCCAATGGAGTGGTCAAACTTCCTTCCAGAAAAGATATCAATATCTACAAGGTTGAAGGCGCCAGATTAGCAGTCGAAATGGGTAATCCGCTAACCTTTAACATGATAGTTTTAGGTGCATTCCTGCAGGCCAAACCTGTCATCAAACTGGAGAATGTCAAAAAAGGGCTCGAAAAATCACTACCCGAGAGGCACCACAAACTCATACCACTCAATTTAAAGGCCATTGAGGTGGGGCAGGCAAATCTCGAAATAGTTCAGAAAATATTTTAAGAAAGCGGCAAATACCGTTTTTCTATATTTTAATCATCTGATAATTAACCATCGAAAACTTGAAGGTTGATTATCAGCGACTTATCTTTGCGATGTCGATTCTACGGATTGGACGAAGCAGGGCCAGATAATTTATTGCTTGTCTTCCGTATTTTTGTACAGTATGGAAATCGATCCATTCTTTTTTAAGAGCCAGATTTCCTTGAAACCAATTCCTAATACTTCATAAATCAATCTCCTGTTAAATTTAACCAATTTCCCTGACTTTTCATAATTGCTAAATCTCATGTTTACTTTCACTGTTTTTTCTTAGATTTAGTGCCTGTAAGCAACATTTTAACCAAACAGCAACTCAATTTATGAACATCAAAACAAGGTTGACCCTGATGAACTTTCTACAGTTCTTTGTATGGGGTTGTTGGCTCATTTCGCTTGGCGGATACATGATGGGACCGTTGAAATTTACGGGCGGACAAGTAGGGGGAGTCTATGCTACCATGGGACTCGCAGCGCTGTTCATGCCCGGGTTAATGGGCATTGTTGCCGATCGTTGGATCAATGCTGAACGGGTTCTCGGTGTGTGCCATTTGACGGGTGCAGTTTTGCTTTTCTGGGCATCAACCATCACCAATCCCGTTGTAATGTATTGGGTCATGCTTTTCAATGCCATGGCATACATGCCCACAATTGCCTTAAACAGTGCTGTTTCCTACAATATTCTCCTGCAAAAAGGGTACGATGTTGTCAAGGATTTTCCACCCATCCGTGTATGGGGAACCATCGGCTTCATTTTTGCCATGTGGATCGTCGACCTTGTTGGTTGGGCCAGAACTCCTGCACAACTTTACGTCAGTTCAGTTACCGCCTTGTTTTTGGGTATCTACGCCTTTACCATGCCCACATGTCCTCCTGCACGCACCAAAAGGGACGGATCTATCCTCTCCGCGCTTGGCCTGGATGCCTTCGTATTGTTTAAAAAACGAAAGATGGCCGTTTTCTTCATTTTCGCCATGTTAATCGGGGCTGCGCTACAGATTACCAATACTTTTGGGGGTTCATTCCTCGACGATTTTTCCACTTTCGATCTCTACAAAGACTCCTTCGCTGTAAAACATCCGACCCTCTTGCTCTCAATCTCCCAGATTTCTGAAACCCTGTTTATCCTGACCATTCCATTTTTCCTGAAGCGTTTTGGCATCAAAAAGGTGATGATCATCAGCATCTTTGCTTGGGTATTGCGCTTTGGCCTATTCGGCATCGGGAATCCGGGGCATGGACTGGCACTTCTGATACTTTCCATGATCATCTATGGAATGGCATTTGATTTTTTCAATATTTCAGGTTCTCTCTTTGTCGAAATGGAAGCGGCGCCTGAGAACAGGGCAAGCGCCCAAGGGTTGTTCATGATCATGACCAATGGTTTCGGTGCCTATCTGGGAGGTGTTTCCAGCGGTTTTGTGGTGGACCTCTTTACCAAAGATGGCGTAAAAGACTGGCCCCATATCTGGATGGTATTTTCGGCTTATGCTTTAGTGCTTGGACTGATTTTCCCATTCCTTTTCAAATACAAACATGAAAAAGTGAGATAAAGTGACTAGAGTGAACTAAAGTGACTAAAGTTATGAACTCCGAACAAATCTGGTTTGCCGAGAAGTACTCTAGTCACTTTAGTTCACTCTAGTCACTTTAGTCACTTCTCCCTAAAAAACTCAAATTCCAAATTATCAGCATGCTGAACAGACAACTTCTCTCCCCTTCCAGCATCGTGGTGGTGGGAGCATCCAACAATATCACGAAGCCGGGTGGCAAAATCCTGAAAAACCTGCTTGAGCACGAATACAAAGGGCAACTCTTTGCAGTTAATCCAAATGATGCCACCGTCCAAGGGATTACGACCTTTGCTTCCGTCAAAGATCTTCCAAATGTGGAGATGGCCATACTGGCCATTCCTGCAAAATTTTGTGCAGATGCTGTTTCAATTCTATCAAAGGAGAAGAATACAAAGGCATTTATCATTATTTCCGGCGGATTCAGTGAGATGGGTCCTGAAGGGACCATTCTTGAACATGAAATCGTTGAACTTGTCAACAAGGCGGATGGCTGCCTGATTGGTCCGAACTGCATCGGAATGCTTACCCACGACTATGCCGGCGTCTTTACAGAACCCATTCCAAGATTGGAACCAACCGGTGTGGATTTTGTATCAGGATCAGGCGCCACAGCAGTCTTTATCATGGAATCGGCTATTCCTAAAGGGCTTACCTTTTCAAGAGTAATCTCAGTTGGCAATTCAGCACAATTGGGAGTCGAAGAGGTATTGGAATATTGGGACCTCCATTCTGAAGAAGAGGCCGAAGCGCGGGTTAAATTGCTTTATATCGAAGCCATCCATAATCCGGATAAGTTTCTATTTCATGCTGCTTCGCTGGTGAAAAAAGGGTTCAGGCTTGCCGCCATCAAAGCCGGAAGTTCCATTGCCGGAAGCAGGGCAGCCTCCTCACACACCGGAGCGATGGCAAGCTCCGACTCGGCCGTTGAAGCGCTTTTCCGCAAGGCAGGGATCGTGCGTTGTTACGGACGCGAAGAGTTGACAACTGTCGCTTGTGTCCTGATGTCCAAACAGATGAATGGTAAAAATATTGCCATCATTACACATGCAGGTGGTCCGGCAGTCATGCTCACTGATGCTCTGGAGAACGGTGGAATCAACATCCCGAATATTCCTGATTCACTTGTAAAGCAAAGACTGAAAGTGGCGCTTCCTCCGGGCTCATCGGTCGAAAACCCAATCGATTTCCTAGCCACCGGTAATGCAGAACAATTGGATATGATCATCGATACCGTTGAAAATGAAATGGAGGATATTGATGGGATGGCAGTAATTTTCGGCAGTCCCGGACTTACCTCCGTCAAAGATGTATACGAGGTACTGAACAGGAAGATGAAACAGTGCAAAAAGCCAATCTACCCC
>JBBIUJ010000402.1:0-3783 GCA_037440345.1 Prolixibacter sp. | reverse complement strand
TATGAATTTCTGGCAAAAGTGTCGAACGATATTATCAACAAGGTAAGAGGCATTAACCGTGTAGTATATGACATTAGTTCAAAACCACCCGCAACGATCGAATGGGAATAGTATATTAACCACTAAATGGACACAAAGGAAAACACCAAGGGCACAAATTCTCAAGAAATTTTGTGCTATTGGTGTTTAATTCTGGACCTTTGTGGTTAATTATTTTATAGGTTGCCAACAACAACCAAATTTTCAGGTTTGAGCGTTGTTTCACCACTCCACCGATAGGCAGATAGTTTGCCTGTCGTATCCACACAACTATCTAAACAGCAGATATTTGGTTGTAATATTGCTGCCCCCTCCGGCAGACAGTAGTGACCGAAAAAAATGATGGGTTTATTGCGCGGATAGGGTTGGTAGGAAGGAGCTAATTCGATCGGGAAATGGTAATCTGGCAGGATAAATTTGCCGCCAAAATAGAGTTGCCTGAAAGTTTTATCAACCGGATTTGTCCACCAGTTGAGTGTGAAGACCTTCCTGCTCAATCCTTTGCTACACTTGATGATCAGATCCTTGGGGCATTTGAATTCCAGCCCTTTTAACAATTTGTAGACGATGACGGCCATATCCGGACGCTTTTCGTGCATCTCCCGGATGAATTTCCTCTTCAACCGGCCCTTGGGCAAATACTCATCCAATTTGGCTATCTCCTCCTCGTTCCAGTAGGCATGTGCAATTCTGATATCACCCAAATCGAGGTACAAAGGGAGGGTCCGCATCCATTTCAGATGATCGATCCACTCCTCCCCAAAATTTTTGAACACTGTCAGTGTCTTTTGGATCTGTGTTCGGTTTCCGGCAATGTGGCGCGACATGAAAGTCCCGTTGTCATCCTTAATATGGTAAAGGATAGCGGCATATTCATGGTTCCCCAGGATCGCCAACGCGCTTCCCGACTCGACCATCATTCGCACCATCACCAAAGTCTCCCTTATCTCAGGCCCACGATTGATAAAATCGCCAAGAAAAATGACTTTTCTGTCCGGATGACTCCAGACACCATCGATGCGTTTATAACCCAGCCCGGTTAATAGCTGCCTCAAGAGTGAGGCATACCCATGAATGTCGCCAATGATATCATATCCAACCATGCTCTTTCAAAGAATCACAACCAGGTTTAGGGATGCTTTAAGAATGTCGTATGTAAAATTAGATTTATCGACCGATTTACCAAAAATTATTTTGACAGAGAAAATATAGAGGCGAAAAGGTAAAATTTACGCAATATACCCTCAAAAAAATCCTTGATTTGTTTAAATTTACATGTGAGAAAATGAGACCAACTAAAACGGACCGATACAAAAATTTTGAATGAGAACATTCTTAACGATCTGGACCAATCCGACAAAGACTTTTGAATATCTTATCAGAAAGGAGAAAGATGATCTTGCCTTTAATCTTAACATTCTTTTCTTTCTTGGTTCATTGGCCATGGGAATTCCTGTAATAGTTGGAAAATCAACTATATCAGACATTTATGACTTAACCTATGTCTTACTACAGCTCACTGCCTTTTCCTTTTTAAACCTCTTTATCTTTAAATATCTGTTTGTATATCTTTTTTGGTTCATCGGGAACATTCTTCAAGGTAAGGCATCCAGATATGAAGTGAGGGTTGTTCTGGCTTATTCGATGATAACCAGTCTAATATCCCTGTTCCTATCTTTCATCCTGATGATCGTTGCAATTGCGACAAGCGATTTGGATGTTTTGACTCATCTTCATCATGGCTCTACACTAATCATCTGGCTGATGGGGATACATATCCTCATCTTTGGAATAGCTAAATTCAATAAATTCACGTTAGGATATACCTTGATTAACATTATTCTTGCCTTTACAATACTTCAGGGAATTGGATTACTGATCAAGTACCTGGTAAAATAATTTTTCTACAAAAATTCAATATACCTTGAA
The DNA here is from genome assembly GCA_037440345.1 of Prolixibacter sp. Taxonomy (GTDB): domain Bacteria; phylum Bacteroidota; class Bacteroidia; order Bacteroidales; family Prolixibacteraceae; genus CAINVV01. Next base: position 1,815 of record JBBIUJ010000402.1, on the reverse strand, counting down.
ACAAAATACTTAATAGAAAATTTAGACATTTATGAATATCAAAAAAGAAATTTTTGGCCATTGCCCAAAGGGAGAAACTGTCTACCTCTACACGCTTGTCAACCCGAACGGCGTTTCAGTTAAAATTACCAACTATGGCGCCATTATTACCGACATCGAGATGGCAGACAAGCTTGGTAAAAAAGAGAATATTGTCCTGGGGTTCAACGCATTGAAAGATTACATGTCGCCGGAATACCTGGCAAATTATCCCTATCTGGGCGCTGTTTGCGGAAGATATTGCAACCGAATTGCCGGTGGAAAAATATCGATTGAGGGGATTGATTACCAGCTCTTTGTTAACAATGGACCGAACCATCTTCATGGTGGCCAAACTGGATTCGATAAAATGGTATGGTCGCCCAAGACCATTGTAATGCCGGATTTCGTTGGATTGGAGTTAAGATACAGGAGTGTCCATCTCGAAGAGAACTATCCGGGGAACCTGGATGTCAGCATAACATACAAATTAACCCACAGGAACGAGTTACAGATTGAATACAAGGCTGTTACAGATCGAACAACCGTTGTAAACCTTACAAATCACACCTATTTTAACCTCAACGGTGGCAAGGAGAATATTTTCAACCACAAGCTCCATATCAACAGTAAAAAACGGACAGTGAACGATTCCAATCTGATACCTACCGGCGAAATTGCCGACATCTCCGGCACCCCATTTGACTTTTCGACCACTAAATCGGTTGGCTTGGAAATAGGCCAACTACCTGATGGTTACGACCTCAATTTTGTGCTCGACAATCCCGATAAAAAAATGGTATATGCAGGCAAACTCACTGAAGAGCAAACCGGCCGATCTGTATCTGTTTTCACAAACGAACCGGGAATCCAGCTTTATACGGGATATTATATTCCAAAATTGGGCGATCGTTTCGGCCGTTACAGCGGACTTGCCCTCGAAACCCAACACTATCCTGATTCTCCCAACCATCCCGAATTCCCTACTACCACATTACACCCCGGAGAGACGTACAAATCCAAGACAACATACAAATTTGAAACCAACCAATAATGAAAACCCTGATCGATCTATTTGAGACAAGCGTTCAGAAATTCCCTGACAATCCTCAACTTTGGGAGAAACTGACGGATAAATACGTGCCCTCTACCTACAAGCAGGTTCAGCAATCGGTCTATGAATTTGGCGCCGGACTGATGGCCCTCGGACTAAAAAAAGGTGAGCGAGCCGGGTTGCTTTCTGAAGGAAGAAACAATTGGCTGATCAGCGAACTCTCCATCTTGTATTGCGGCGCCATCAATGTTCCATTATCGGTCAAACTGGAGGCTTCAGAACTAAAATTCAGGATGGAACACTCGGGCGCAAAGATGATGATCATCTCTGCAGGACAGGCCCCCAAGTTGGCTGAGATCATCGATCAACTTCCTTCGCTGGAAACTGTCATCCTGATGGACGGTGTCGCTACTCCGGGATCGAAAGAGATTACCTTTCGGGAGGTGGTTGACAAGGGTATTGCCTTTTTATCCGTTGAGGAGAACAAAAAGGCTTTCGAACAGGTCTGGAAGAATATCCAGCCGGATGATGTTGCCAATATCTCCTATACATCCGGGACAACGGCTGATCCGAAAGGCATCATGCTGACCCACTACAATTATACGCTCAATGTGATACAGGCAAATAATGTCCTGGAAATCACTCCCGACTTCATCACACTGGCGACCCTGCCCTGGGACCACTCTTTTGCGCATACGGCATGTCTGTATACCTTCATGTTGAAAGGAGCCTCAGTGGCCTCT
>JBBIUJ010000401.1:0-3794 GCA_037440345.1 Prolixibacter sp. | reverse complement strand
CATTTATGTCTCGGAGCCCTATGGCAGCTTTTCGTGCGATGAGTCGCCTGCCTGGTGGATCGCGACCGGGACCGGTATCGCCCCTTTTTACAGTATGATACGTTCGGGAAGGTTCCAAAACAAAAAGCTGTTGCATGGTGTGAGTTATGCCAACCAGTTCTATTTCGAAGATTACCTGCAAAAAGTGTTGGGCAGCAACTACATCTGTTGTTGCAGCCGCGACAAGAACGGAGTTCACTTTCCCGGCAGGATAACCGATTATCTCCAGGGTTTGACCGAGCTTCCCAAAGCGGATAAGTACTATCTTTGCGGACAGGCGCTGATGGTGGTAGAGGTTCGGGACCTGTTGATCCAGAAGGGGGTTCCCTACAATCATATTTACGCTGAGATATTTTTCTAAGACATGGAAACCAGCAAAGAACCGCTTTTCGGTAAGACATTGAAGGAGTTGGTCCAGATCACGGTTGATTCGGGGCTGCCGAAATTTACGGCCGGACAAATTGCCGACTGGCTCTACAAAAAGCAGATCAACTCCCTGGAGGAGATGAGCAATCTTTCCAAAAAAGCCAGGGAGCTGCTGGCCGAAAAATATGACTTTGGCACCCATACACCTGCAAAAGTTCAGGTAAGCGAAGATGGAACAAAAAAATATCTCTTCGTAACCGGGAAGAACCAGTTTATCGAGACTGCTATGATCCCGGACGATGACCGCATCACAGTATGTGTCTCCTCACAGGTAGGCTGCAAGATGGGATGCCTTTTCTGCATGACGGCCAAACAGGGCTTTCAGGGACAACTGTCTGCCGGGGAGATCGTTAATCAAATTCGAAGCATCGACGAAGCAGAAGCCGTATCCAACATCGTATACATGGGGATGGGAGAGCCCTTCGACAACCTGGATGAGGTGCTGAAAAGCATTGAAATACTAACTTCCGACTGGGGCTTCGCGATGAGCCCAAGGCGCATCACCGTCTCCTCTATCGGAATTGTTCCCTCCATGGTCAGGTTCCTGAATGAGAGCGAAGCGCACCTGGCCATCAGCTTGCATACACCATTTGATGAACAGCGCAAGAGCCTGATGCCGGTTCAGATCGCCTATCCGATTGCCGAAGTGGTCGATGAGATCAGGAAATGGGATTTCAGCGGACAGCGACGCGTCTCCTTCGAATACATCCTATTCAAAGGACTGAACGACACGCCAATACATGTCAAAGAGCTGGCCCGGTTGCTCAATGGCATCAAATGCAGGATCAACCTGATCCGTTTCCATCCGGTTCCGGGAACACCGCTGGTGAGCCCCGATGAAGAGACCATCACTCACTTTAAGAACCAGCTAAACGACAAAGGAATTTTTACCACCATACGCGCATCGCGGGGACAGGATATTTACGCCGCTTGTGGGTTGCTATCGACGAAGGAACAAAACCAGGCGAAAGGATAAAGGATAAAGTAAAAAGGATAAAGTTGGGACTCCAGACTTTAGTCGAAATTTCTTTTGATGGAGGTTTTGACATGAATACTCCCAATAATCTTCTTTAATTCGAAAGCCTCTTTCCTTAATTTGTGCCATTCATCGCATTTATCCGTTACTTCAATAATTAGTTTGATCCAGTAATTTGACTCCCTAATCTCCTTCAAAGCAATAGCGATTTTATTTGAAAAATCAGCTTTGGATACTGCACCCTGCGCTTCTTCGTAATTTGCGCCACAAGATGATGAAGATTTTAAAAATTGCCAACTAATTACATCATACTCCTTCCCTTTTGGCAGGCATCTTACCAATAAAATTGCTTGTACTGCAAATTGAAATAATCTCAACTGGAGATCATTTTTTAATTCATGATTATCGAAAGATTCGGTCATAGTTTTCCTATTAAGTTACTGAAAATAACTCAGAAAACCAACTTTCAATCGATAAGATATTTGACAAATCAGCTTAAAAAGCGAAAACCTAAGGAGTCCCCACTTTATCCTTTTTACTTTATCCTTTATCCTTCAACTTCATGGAGTGAAGTTTCCGGTATCTACCCACTCATTTTTTAGCAACGACCACCAGTCGATGGCCAGTCCCCTCAAAATATAGTCGTATGGCAACCAGCCATAACCATTTTCGCCCCAATCTGAACCCCACGAATTTCGTATCATGATCGCTCCGGTAGTCTCTTTGGCTCCTGTGGCACCATTTTTGATCTTCATGGTATCGTTGTAACCGACTGCTACAACGGCATGTCCCCCGTCAATTTTTTCTCCCCTTTCGGGAAATGGGATCCGACCATGGTTGGTATTCGACTGGGCAATGGATTGGTAAACCGTAAAACCAAACATCAGCGAAAGACCGGATGCCAGGTTCTTCCGGATGCTCATCAGCAGGTCGGCCGGCGAGGTTCCCGGCGGATCCAGCCTGTAATAACTGATGGCCTGGAAATTTTGGGCGAAGGCGTAACAAAATGGGGTCGGCTCAACATCGAATTGGGTAATGTCGTAGGGCCAATACTCCTCCGGCGGAACGCCAAACAGCACCATGGCGCCCATCATGCTACGCAAGAAAGCACCGCTGTCGCCTGTCTGGTGCATCAAATTTCGGGCGGTCTTGTAAAGAAACAACCGGGATGGTGGTGTAATCTTGCCAAATGCGCGCTGTTCAAAATATTCGACCATGCTAACAGCAGCGTTGGCGGCACAGGAGCCCAGGTCACCCTGATTTTTAACGGGTGAAAACCATTGTGTCAGGTTTGCGGATACAGGTAAAGCAGCAGTGGATGTTCCTGTGTGGGCTAACCTGGACTTCATTTCCTTGATCGATTGCGTTTGTCCAAGTTTGGAGAGACGAGGGGAGATCTGATCATCCTCCTCTGTTTTGTCCCTGAAGTCTGGCCAGTCGGGTAACCAGCCAAGTTTTGTGATTAAATTTAAATCTGCCATCATGTAAGGGTTTAAATTATGGTAAATTTGTTCGTTGCATTGGTCGCAACTCCTTAAAATTAAAATTAAATTGGAATAATTACAAATAATTTCAATAATAACTAACCATGTACATGAAGACGATTATCCAAAGAAGCCTTTCCATGATTTTTCTTTTTGTCACTTTTTCGGTTCAAGCGCAACAAAATGATCAATGGACCATCCCGGCAGGGGGAAATGGGTACCTAATCAACAAACCATCTTCTCCCGATGAAAATAAAAAAGTATGGGATTCGAAGGAGCAGAAATACCTGATCAGTTTTAAAACCGACAAACCCGGCAAGCTGGAGCTATCTGTTAAACTGGCTGTCCCGGAAGGAAAATCGAAAATAAAAGTTAGTGCAGGAAAGAAGAACTTTACCATTAACTCAGCCGGGAAAGAGCCGGGTCTGTTCAAACTCGGCACCATTCAACTTGATGCAGGTTATTGCAAGGTTGAGTTCAGCGGGCTTCAAAAAGAGGGTCAGCAATTTGCCGTTGTATCCGAATTGATGGTGCAATCCCTAACTCCCGGACTTATGCTCAGTTATGTAAGGGACAACCAGGATAACCGATTTTATTGGGGCCGACGCGGTCCCTCGGTTCACCTCAACTACGAACTCCCGCAGGGAAAGGACATCGAATATTTTTACAACGAATTGACCGTTCCGGTTGGACAGGATCCCCAGGGTTCCTATTTTATGGCTGACGGTTTTGGCGAGGGCTATTTTGGCATGCAGGTGAACGGACCGGAGGAGAGACGGATATTGTTCTCCGTTTGGAGTCCGTTCAAAACTGATCGCCCCGGTGAGATCCCGGAATCGGATAAGATCAGGATGCTGTCGAAGGGCGAG
>JBBIUJ010000400.1:0-3804 GCA_037440345.1 Prolixibacter sp. | reverse complement strand
AAGTCGAACAACACTGTTGTAGTTCATCACCCCTTCGTGGATTTTGTTGGTCTTGAGATAGGCGTTGTTGGCCGTTGTCTGGGCTTTGTCTAGGGTTTCGTTTCTCAGCTCTTTCCAGTGGTTCCGCTGAGCCATGATATCGGCCATGGCCTTTTTGTCGAATCGTTTGAGGAACTCCCTGATGGCCTCGTGGTGGAAGGGATCGGCGAAAAAGTACTGCAATAGTTGGATGCTGGCCGAATATTTCAGCCGGTTGTCCTTGCTTGAATTGCAAATGTACCAGGCCATGAAATTGGCTTCGGCTTCACTGGAAATTCCAAACTGATGAGCCTTCTCATGGGCCAGAACGAAAGGATATTCTGTTGGAAGCAACGCTCCGTTCAGGTGTACTTCATTAAAGAATGGCCCGAAATAGCCACTGACACCGGATTTTGCAAAGAACCAGGTATAAAGCATGGTTTTGGCGCGCCGGCTTCCATTGGGGTATTGGTAGCCAAACCTAGCTGCATTTTCGCGGTAGGATTGTTCGATCAAACTGTCAATGGCCGGATAATCTGCAACTTTTAGCTCCACCCTGCTGGCATTGGCAATCGAGATCAAGGAATCAAGCACTGTAGGAAACATGTCCTTTTTCTCAATGTGGCGGGTCCAGTTGAGTCGCTTTTCAATTGGATCCCTGAAGTAATTGAATCCCCAGGAGAGGTAAAAGAAGGTATAGAGAAGTGCTGCAAGCTGTAACGTGCGAAGAATAAACAGTTTAAATTTGAATTTTCCAAAAATGACCCCTCCGAGCAGATACAAAATAAGCAATATGAACAACGACCAGAAAACATCCCACATAGAGAAGGGGAACAATCCGCTGAATGCTGAAAGAAGAAAGGCAATTACTGGGTACAAGCCAATTGAGTAATATTTTTCGATCCATTCGGGGTGGTCACTGCCCAAATTTACCAGCAGAAAAGTTAATCCTGCCAGCAGAAAGGGAAGGAAATTGGCAACGAATCGTTGAATTTTTTTCGCCTTGAATTTCTTGGTCATGAAACTTGATTTTAGGCATCAAAAATAGCCAAAAAGAGGCAAGCGCAACAAAATTTATCCGCCAGTGTGAACTCTGTATTCCAATTTGTAACTTTGGGAAGATGGTCTCGGGCTTACCGGGACTTGTCGAAATGTCAATTTTTCTCTGAAAAATCAAGCATGGCCGAAAGATTAAGTTTATCCGAGTTAAATGGGACAGTAAAAAAAGTGCTGGCAGCCAATTTTACTGCGCCGGTTTGGGTGGTTGGGGAGATCTCTGAGATCAATATCCATTCGAACGGTCATTGCTACCTCACCCTTATTGAGAAAGGCGATTCGGAAGACCGGATCATTGCCCAGGCGCGTGCCACCATCTGGTCGTACACCTTCAGGATGCTGCGTCCATTTTTTGAGACAACTACCGGACAACAGCTAACCGATGGCATCAAAGTTTTGCTGCAGGTGTCCGTGGAGTTTCACGAGTTGTATGGTTTTTCGCTCAATGTCAGGAACATTGACCCGGCCTATACTTTGGGAGACCAAGCTTTGAAGCGAAGGGAGATCATCCGGCGACTAACAGAAGAAGGAGTTCTCACCATGAACAAAGAGCTGGAGCTACCGCTGGTTCCGCAGAAAATTGCCATCATCTCTTCTCCATCTGCTGCCGGATACGAAGACTTCATGGAACAACTGGCAAACAATGGTAAAGGATACAAGTTTTATACCAGGCTTTTTCCTGCCGTGATGCAGGGAAACCAGGCGGAACAGTCCATTGTTGATGCACTTGACCGGATCTATCCATACGAGGATTTCTTTGATGCGGTGGTGATTATCAGGGGAGGAGGATCGCAAGTCGACCTGAGTTGCTTCGACAATTACAACATTGCTTACCATATTACGCAATTCCCTTTACCGGTACTCACGGGTATCGGACACGAAAAGGATGATTCTATAGCAGATCTGGTGGCTCATACCAGGCTGAAAACGCCTACCGCAGTCGCGGAGTTTATTCTGGATGGGGTTGCTGCCTTTGAGGAGAGGATTAACCTGATACAACAGGAGGCTATCTCACTCATCGAAAACCGGATGGAGCAGGAGAAGGAGCTTCTGGAAGAGCTGACGGATGAACTTTCCCAACTGGTGAGGGATCAGTTGGGGAATAAAAAGAGGGAATTGATGCAGCGAACCTGGAGATTTCAGCAGGAGATCAAATTGACCCTGCAGAACAGCGAACACCGTTTAGGGAAAAAATTGCAGAAAGCAGGTTTTTTGGCGGATCATATATTCTATAAGCACTGGCAGAAACTGGATAAAGCCCGTAATGTGCTGGATGTCACTATTCCCGGAAGCCTTATGGGGAAGAGGGATAAGCTAGACCATTACCTGGAGAAATTCAGGCACTTGTCAGCGAAAAGTATAGGCAATGAGAAACACAGAATTGAACTGGCAGGTCAAAAGGCAATGCTATCAGATCCGGTTAATATCCTGACGAAGGGTTATTCAATAACTACCATACGCGGTAAGTTGGTAAAGGATATTGCCTTGTTAAAAAATGACGAGGTCATGGATACCCGTTTTTCAAATGGGGCTGTTTTGAGTAAAATTATTGAAATTAAACAATCAGAAAAATATGACAATTAAAAAGGGATTATCCTACAAAGAAGCTATCGGCGAAATTGAAGGGATTTTGCAACAGATCGAAAATGATGAACCCGATGTAGACCAACTGTCTGAAAAAGTAAAGAGGCTATCTATTCTCGTTACCTGGTGCCGCGAGAAGCTTCATCAAACGGAGGAGGAGATAGAAAAGATATTGAAAGATATAGAAAAAAGCTAGCTTTTTTGAAAGTATTACCAATATTTTTTTTGATAACTATCAGATAAATAGAGTTTTGTTATTGGATGTGTATCTTTCTTATCCAATAAATATTTTTATAGGGTTTTGCTGAATATTCAGAGAATCTGGCTATCATTGTACTAAATAAAATCTCCCTTTGGTTTTATTAGACAATGAGTTAGTAAATAAACTATAACAAAATGGCAATCTCAAAAATTGATTTTACATTTGAAAATTTGCATTTCTCCTGCAAGGGAGACAATGCCTGGGTTGAGAAACAGCTAAACAACGTTCTCAGCCGGATTCCATCACTTCTTGCTGTTCACAAAAAGGGCGAAACTATTGTGGAAGATGTAATTGAAGTTAACCCGGAGGATGAAAGGGCAGAGGTAAAAACTGATGATGCAACACCCCCTGTTGCAAAAAGAACTCGCAAAACCTCTCGCGAAAGGAAAGTAAAAGTAGCTAAAGTTCCCAAGGTGAAAGTGGTAAAGGAAAAATTGGTTAAAGAACCAAAAATCAAGGGCGCCAAGGTACCAAAAGCAGCTAAAGTGCCAAAAATCAAGATAGTAAAAGAACCAAAGGCGCCAAAAGTTGCCAAAGAAAAAACTTCAGTAGAGTCGGCCTTACTCATGGAGGGTGAGGCCCCGAAGCGTGGCAGGAAACCAAAAATTGGAGGTAAAGCAGTTGCTAAACCCAAAAAAGCAAAAAAAAAATAGAGGGAAATAAACCTGTTATTGATAAGATCGATTCCCCTCTTTCACAATTTATTGCTGATAAGAAAGCTACCACCAATCAGGTGCGGAAATATTTGGCTACTGCTGTCTTCCTATCCAGAGGCAACAATATCTCAAAGCTATCTACCTCAATGATCTCCAAGGCGCTAAAATCCTATGGAATTGAGAAACTCCAGAATGCAAGCGACTGCCTCAACAAAAATGAGAAGAAGG
>JBBIUJ010000399.1:0-3814 GCA_037440345.1 Prolixibacter sp. | reverse complement strand
ATACACATATACAACGAAGCATTCGAAAATCGGAAGCCCTTTAGTATGGAATACAGGTTGCGCCATGTAAGTGGCGAATACCGGTGGATACTAGACAAGGGTATACCAAATTACAATATTGGTGGTGATTTCATTGGTTATATTGGGCACTGCTTAGACATCACGGAACAAAAGAATATAGAACAGGAAATAAAGAAATCCAAAGAAAAAGCCGAAGAGAGCGATCGACTCAAAACCGCATTTCTTGCCAATATGAGCCATGAAATCCGAACGCCAATGAATGGTATTCTTGGATTTGCCGAATTGCTGAAAGAACCCAATCTTAGTGGGGAGGAACAGTTTGAATATATAAAGATAATTGAGAAGAGTGGTGCGCGAATGCTAAATATAATTAACGATATTATTGATATTTCAAAAATAGAATCAGGACTGATAAAGGTCAATATAAATGAGTCAAATATAAACAGCCAGATCGACTATGTTTACAAGTTTTTCAAACCGGAAGTAGAAAGAAAGGGGCTGAAACTGATCAGAAGTAATTCCGTTCCGGATGAAGAAATCATCGTTAAGACTGACAGGGAGAAACTTTTCGCGATCCTAACCAATCTGGTAAAGAATGCCATAAAATACAGCGAACATGGTTCTATTGAATTTGGATATGAAAAGAAGGACCAGTACTTGGAATTTTTCGTAAAAGATTGTGGTATTGGAATTAGAAAAGAGAGACTAAATGCCATCTTTGAACGTTTTGTCCAGGAAGATATTTCAGACCTAAAAGCCAGGCAGGGAGTTGGATTGGGTTTGGCAATTGCTAAGTCATATGTGGAAATGCTAGGCGGGAAAATTTGGGCAGAAAGCGAAATAGGGATTGGTTCGACTTTCTATTTCACTATTCCGTTCGATAAAGGGGAGGATAATCAATTGATCCATTGGAAGAGATCAATAAAAAATCAGAAAGGACATGCAGCGAACCTAAAGATTCTAATTGTTGAGGACGACGAAATATCAGAACATTTAATCACCAAAGGAGTCAAAATATTCGGGAAAGAGATACTGAAAGCCCAAACAGGAGATCAGGCAATTGAGATTTGTCGAAACAACAACGACATTGATTTGATTTTGATGGACATTCAACTTCCTATTTTGGGAGGATATGATGCTGTTCGAAAAATACGTATGTTTAATAATGAAGTAGTAATAATAGCGCAAACAGCTTATGGACTGGTTGGTGATAGGGAAAAGGCAATAAAGGCCGGGTGTAATGATTATCTGTCAAAGCCTATCGACAGAAGTGAATTGCATTCTTTGATTAAAAAGCATTGTGGCAAGAAAGTTCGCGTAAGTCATAGATCAATGAATTAAGGAATAAGAATTCAGCTTATTCATTTGATCCTTTTGTAATGATAGGAGAATTCATTGTATTCAGAAAATCTTATTTCAGTATGGAAAAGAAGGATAGATCCAAAGGGGAACTTTTGAAAATAATTGAGGAATTGAAGCTGGAGAATAGTACATTAAAGCTATTGCTCCAAAATCAAGAGAAAGAAAGTAAAGATACTGAACAAGCATTAAGACTTAGCGAAGAAAGATACCGTCTTCTGGCAGATTTGTCTCCGGAAATGATATACCTGGTAGATGAATTTGGGTGTATCCTTTATGTTAATTCAGCTGCTGCGGGCACACTAAACTTGTCAGCACCAAACGTCATTGGGAAGCATTTGACAGATGTTTTTTCAAATGAAATTGCGCAATCACATTTAGCAGCCATAAAGCATGTCTTCGTCACCAAGCAAAAAATCAAAAATGAAATTCTGGAGAAATTCCCATTAAAGGAAATGTGGATTGAAGTTAGTCTATCCCCGTTATTTAACGAAAAGGGAGAGACTATTGCTGTTCTTGGCCTTTCAAACGATATTACCGTCAGAAAAGCAACCGAAGAGAAACTCAGAAAGTTATCCCAGGCAGTTGAACAAAGTCCCGTTTCGATAGTCATTACGGATACAAATGGCAATATCGAATACGTGAATCCCAAATTCACTGAGATTACAGGATATAGTTTTGAAGAGGCCTTAGGTAAAAATCCAAGAATACTAAAAACTGATACCAGGAAAAGCGAGGAATACAAACAACTGTGGCAAACCATTTTTGCTGGAAAGATTTGGAGCGGTGAATTCTATAACAAGAAGAAAAATGGAGACTATTATTGGGAAAATGCGACCATCGCGCCGATTCTGAATGAGAAGAATGAAATCACACATTTTCTGGCGATTAAGGAAGATATCACCCAAAAGAAAGTGGTGGAACAAGATTTGCAGGAAAGTAAAGAGTTTTTAAAGGAAACCCAGAATATTGCCAGACTTGGAACATATTCTTTGGACATAGCCACTGGAATGTGGACCAGTTCTTCGATTCTTGATGAGATATTTGGAATCGATAGTAATTTTAATAAAACGCTGCAAGGATGGTGGAGCCTGATTCATCCGGAATGGCAGGGAATTATTAGTGGCTATTTTATCAATAAAGTAATTGGTACCCAAGCGAAATTTGATAAGGAATATAAAATTGTCAGAAACAACGATAAAGCAGTTCGCTGGGTTCATGGAATCGGCAGACTTAAGATGGATGATAATGGACTTCCCATATATTTGATTGGTACAGTACGTGATATCACTGAACGCAAGGAGGTTGAACGGGATTTATTAAAAGCCAAAGAAAGAGCTGAAGAGAGCGACCATCTTAAATCAGCATTTCTTGCCAATATGAGTCACGAAATCAGAACGCCTATGAATGGCATTCTTGGCTTTGCCGAACTACTGAAAGAACCAAATCTTACTGGCGAGGACCAGCAGGAATATATAAGGATAATTGAGAAGAGCGGCGCAAGAATGCTTAACATTATTAACGATATTATTGATATTTCAAAAATAGAAGCCGGACTGATGAAGGTTAATATGAATGAGTCGAATATTAACAGTCAGGTCGACTACATTTATACGTTTTTCAAACCGGAAGTAGAAAGAAAGGGGATGAAACTGATTATGAGGAATTCATTACCTGACAGCGAAGTACTCATCGTGACCGACCGGGAGAAACTCTTTGCGATTCTTACAAATCTGGTAAAGAATGCCATAAAATACAGCGAAAAAGGAACGATTGAATTTGGTTATAGAAAGAAGGACGAATACCTTGAATTTTATGTGAAAGACAAAGGCATTGGCATTAAAAAAGAGAAACTAACTGCCATATTTGAGCGTTTTGTTCAGGTAGATTATTCAGACTTAAAAGCAAGACAGGGTGCTGGATTAGGTTTGGCGATTACCAAGTCATATGTGGAAATGCTTGGTGGAAAAATTTGGGTAGAAAGTGAAATTGGGGTTGGTTCGACGTTTTATTTTACTATCCCAATCAAAAAGTCTGAGGATAAATGTATTACTGGTTATGACATGGCAGTGACAAATCAGATGAGTCAAATTGGAAATTTAAAAATCCTAATTGCAGATGATGATGATGTATCTGAAATGTTGATTTCACAAATGATTCGATCCTTGGGCAGAGAGATAATAAAAGTGACCTCAGGTGATGAAGCTGTCGCAGCATGTCGCAACAACAGCGACATTGATTTGGTTTTGATGGACATTCAATTGCCGATCTTGAATGGATATGAAGCCACGCGGCAAATCAGGCAATTCAATAAGGATGTGGCAATTATTGCACAAACAGCATATGCTTTGGCCGGGGATAGGGAAAATGCAATTGAAGCTGGATGTAACGACTATATTACAAAACCCATCAACAGGGATGAGTTGCAATCTAT
>JBBIUJ010000398.1:0-3833 GCA_037440345.1 Prolixibacter sp. | reverse complement strand
GAGACAAGACGAATTGTTACAAAAGCGTGATGCGTTGGAGTCAGCCACACCCAATCTATTATTGTCTTCAGTCATCCAACAAATCCCACAACAATATTCTCAACTTTATATTTTGAAGTGTACTTATTTGGGATGGTGTAATCAAAAGTGATCTCTTTCACTTTAAAGTTGGTCGCATCGCGGAGCAGTGATTGCGGGAAGCTCCAGTATTGCGCCCCCAGGATCAATCCGGGAACTGCATAGAATGTTTGGAGCGGATCTGCGCCATTTACAATATAGTCAGCATCGTTTGCAGGATTTCCTCCTGGTTTTAACCATACCCCTTTGAAGTAGCAGGCATCACTGATCGGAACCGGTGTTCCATACATGGCGTAAGTAGCCACCAAACCAGCCTGTTGAGGATAAGGCATTTTACTAGCATCCGGCCAGGGTAAACCGCCTGTTTCGGCATCACGTCCACCAACTGTCCATGGATTGGGACCGTTAACTTTATCCCCGATAGTCAACAATGAATGACCATCTGTAACGGCACGACGCTCGATATCAGAAATGTATTTACCACCCATCCTGAGACTTCCAACAATACCCAACCTGAAGTTTTTCCACTTGAGTGAAGAGTGTGCGCCCAAAATAAAATCGGGATTATAATTGCCAATGGATTGACGATCTTTCTCTGCATTTGAATATTTCCACTCACCGTTGTTGTCCAATACGATCATACCGGCGTATTTACTGGTGGCAGGCATCGTAGTGAATACCTGATGTGCCCACATCGTTCCAATTTGCTCACCCTGGGCCAATCGAAGGTCGATGTTAGGACCATTGCCATAGAACGTTTGTCCATTAGGAACGTACTCTTTGGAAAGTTCTGTAATCTTGGAAGCAACTTTACTAAAATTGAAACCAAGGTCCCAATTCCAATCTTTGGTACGTACAGGAACCAGATTTAAGGAGACTTCATATCCGTTTGCTTCAACAGTACCAACGTTGGTTAGCATACCTCCATATCCAATACCAGGTGATGTTGGTATGGCTCCCTGTTGATTTTGGTGAACTTTCTTATAAACGGTAAACTCGGCGGAAACACGGTTTTTAAACAAAGACAGATCAAATCCTCCTTCATAAGAGGTTGTAACCTCAGCCTTGATCTTTGGGTCAACCAGCGAACCGCCAATATTGACGATTTTTGCAGTACCATAATCAATCGGACTAAAACTAAATGTATTGTTACTACGCGGTGTACCTATTCCATGTCCTACCTGTGCAACACCTGCCCTTAACTTCAGCAGACTGATAACTTCAGGCAATTTGAATGTTGTTGATGGCAACCAGCTTAAAGAACCAGAAGGATAGAAGTGATGGTTTTTATCTTCTTCCAAAATTCCGCTTTTATCGTAACGTCCTGATACATCCACGAATATTTGATTCGCAAATCCAACCTGACCGGTTGCATAAATACTCTGCGATTTTCCTATTCCCCAACCACTATTGGATGTTAAGGTACCGGCAACAGCATTTCCCAGCGAGTAATCGTTTACCCTAACCAGTTTTTCTGCATTGGCAGAATAGCTGTATGAATTGCTGTAGGCATAGTTATATCCTGCAGTTGCATTGGTGGAGAATTTTCCAATCTCCTTGTTCCAAACCAACATTAAGTCATTTTGTACACTAAGCCCGTTTCCCTGCGTAACGGAGTATTTACCATCTCTTTTGTTGCTATCGACAAAATCTTTGGCCCTTTTGTACTCATAATTGTCGCCAGTATAATCAATACCTGAACGAATCATGAATTTCAGGGCTTTAATGATCTCATAATCCAGTTGTACCTTTCCGAAGAAGTTGTCTTTACGATAGGTATTGATTTCAGAATAAGCATACATGTATGGGTTATCCAACATTGGCGTACCATCAGGTTTGTAGAAAGGTGCATTTTGCAATTGTCCTTCAAAACCTGTTTTCCAAACAGTCTTCATCTCTTTGATCGGCTGGATATGACCAAGAAAGTCCATGGTCATCTCTTCAATTACATCACTGTTGGAGGAGGTTTTGTTGGGTGTAAACTGACCCATATAGTTACTGTTTACAGAGATCTTCAATTTTTTGGTGATGTTGTACTCAGCGCTCAGACTGGCAGTCATTCTTTCGGTCTGGTTATTTGGCATTACACCAACATTTGACATTTTGCCCAAAGAAAAACGAAATGCCCCGTCTTTGTAATTACCGGTTACACTGACATTGTAGTTGCGCGTTGCACCGGTCTGCATAAACTCCTGCAAACGATTTTCCTTTGTCGCTTCAAAAAGTCTGGTCTCAACACGTTGTGTTAAAGTATTGTATGCATCGATCGAAGCATTGGTAAAATCAGCAAATTTGGCGCCCCAGTCGTAACCGGATGTGTAGATGGATGAAGCACGGATACCGTCACCATAGAGTTGTTGTGTGGCAAAGAAATTAAAAGGTTTGTCCCACATCAGGGAAGCATTGACTGAAACCCCTATCCCTTTTTTACCCCCTTTACCGGATTTGGTAGTTATCATGATGACCCCGTTACCGGCAGCAGAACCATAAAGTGCACCTGCACTGGCTCCTTTCAGAATGGAGATACTTTCAATATCTTCCGGATTTATTTGTGACAGCAGGTTACCAAAGTCGGCGCCGTTCCTATTGTCAACCGAGGTGGTACCTAACGGAATACCATCCACGACATATAACGGTTGACTGGCTGCTGTAGATTGCGTAATATTCAAACTGGTTGCACCGCGGATTGTGACAAAAACGGAACCTGCAGGATCAGTACTTGATTGCGTAAAATTGACCCCACTCACACGACCATCCAGTGATTTGAGCACATTGGAACCGGCACCCTTGGTTAATTCATTGCCCTTTACTTCCGAAACAGAATAGGCCAACGATTTCTTTTCACGAGAAATACCAAGCGCAGTAACAACGACCTCATCTACGCCAATGGTACTGGCTACCAAGGTAACATCTATCTTACGCAAATTTCCTATCGATACGTCCTTCGTCTCCATACCCACGAAAGAGAATGACAACGTGGCGTTGGCGGGAACAGACAAGGAAAATTTCCCATTTATATCAGTCACGGTTCCGGTTGCAGTTCCTTTGACAACGACACTGACACCCGGTAAAGTTTGCCCGGTATCATCCTTGACATTACCTGTAACAATATTTTGAGCAAACAGGCCGCTTGATACAACCATTAAAATGCACAGAAACATTGCTTTAAGCATTTTTCTCTTCATCATAAATAATTTTTGTTAGTTGTAATTATTGCTAAATTTTGTATTCATTTTTTCAATTAAGGGAATCGGGCAGGCATGCGAACATACTCAACCCAAAACTTTTATGGCGCCACTTCAAAAGTCAGCGTTAATGCCATATTCGGAGTGCCTATCAAACCCGGATAAACGGTTGACACAAAAAGATTGGCTACCATTTTCGTATCTGTCAGTTGTTGGATGATGCACTCGCTTTTAAAGTCCATAACTCCAAGAAAACCTCCTTTTGTAAAACTCAAAGTTGTAACACCGGGGTATGTTGTAGTCTGAGGTGTTTTGCCATCCAGGGTTGTCGTTAATGTAAAGTTCTTGCCTTCATTGATCGTAAAAGTTGCCCCGGGAGGAGTAACGAAAGGTTTGGCATAAGCTAAACCAGCCCCGGCCGCATCAGCATTCGGAACAATGGGGGTTCCGGTTGCCAAACAATAGACATAACCGGCAAAAATTCCTCCGCCTTTTGAATTAATGGTTAAAGTACCGTCGGCTTTGAATATAAACTCATCGGTATAAACCATTGCCAATCCAACAGCGCCC
>JBBIUJ010000397.1:0-3834 GCA_037440345.1 Prolixibacter sp. | reverse complement strand
GGGATCCCCGCAGGTTCAGATATGGGATACTTCAAGGGTTGAGGTAGGCGCACAGGTAGGATCGGGTGGTCTTTACAACAATGCCAAATACAGAAGCACCCCATTGAAAGTTGCCGACAATCCCATAGGTGAATGGAACCATTTCTACATCAAAATGGTGGGAGAAAAGGTGACTGTCACGCTGAACGGTGTGTTGGTCGTCGACCAGGTACCACTTGAGAACTACTGGGATCGCTCCATTCCTATTTTCCCGAAAGAAGCCATCGAGCTTCAGGCACATGGAACAGATCTTGCCTTCCGCGATATCTACGTGAACGAGATCAACGATAACCACTATGTCCTTTCGGCTGAAGAACAAAAAGAGGGATTTGTTCCACTTTTCAATGGCATCAATTTTGATGGATGGACCGGAAATACAGTTGATTATGAAGTGAAAAACGGTGAAATTGTGCTCAACATCGACAATGGTCCTTCGCATGGTAATCTTTTTACCCAGGGTGAATACAAGGATTTTACCTTCCGCTTTGAGTTCCAGTTGACACCGGGGGCCAACAACGGTCTGGGTATTCGTGCACCGCTGCAAGGCGATGCTGCCTACGTTGGAATGGAGCTTCAGATTCTTGACGATGATGCACCTATTTACACCCAATTGCAACCATATCAATACCATGGTTCTGTTTATGGAGTGATTCCGGCCAAACGGGGATCATTAAAACCTACCGGGGAATGGAACTTTGAAGAGGTAGTGGTGAAGGGCAACAATGTCAAGGTGATCCTCAACGGGAACGTCATTACCGACGGTGATATTGCAGTTGCCAGCCGCAACGGTACCCTCGATCACAAAGAGCATCCCGGATTGCTGCGCACAACCGGACATATCGGCTTCCTCGGACATGGATCTATTGTGAAGTTCAGAAATATCAGGGTAAAGGAGCAGTAGGAACCAATGTGAAAATTTGGGAATGTGAAAATGAGTGCTACTTAAAAATTAGTGGTTGTTGCCACCAAATATTCATTTCAAACTGATTGCAATTCGATATTGGAACCCGGGGACGCGCAATGTTGATCCCCGGGTTTTTTATTTTATTTAATTTACTTTTTACGTTTAAAATGAACCATCCCCAATTTTTCCTTATCTATTTCAACCAGATAATCGTAAATTTGCGGCGTTCTTAATTTACACATTTCCACATTTTCCAATTTTCACATTGTCTTTGATGAACATAGAACTTATAATAAAAGATCAGGTAGCCAAAGCTATAAGCGCTCTTTACGGACAACAGGTTGATCCCGCCCAGATTCAGGCACAGCATACAAGAAGTGAGTTTGAAGGTGACCAGACAGTAATGGTTTTCCCATTTCTGAGGATATCCAAAAAGTCACCTGAAGTGACAGGCCAGGAGATTGGCGAATACCTTGTTGCCAATGTGGATGAAGTGTCGAAATTCAATGTGGTCAAGGGTTTCCTAAACCTGGTGATTGACAATAAATTCTGGATTGACAGGCTCAATGAAGCAATTCCGGACGATCGGTACGGATTCGTTCCGGAAACTGATCAGTCTGAGTTGGTCATGATAGAATATTCCTCGCCCAACACCAACAAACCCCTGCACCTGGGCCATATTCGTAACAACCTTCTTGGATTTTCCCTGGCAGAGGTGATGAAAGCCAATGGTTACAAAGTGGTCAAGACCAACATTGTCAACGACCGCGGTGTCCATATCTGCAAATCGATGGTGGCCTGGCTGAAGTTCGGCAACGGCGAAACACCCGAAACCAATGGCAAGAAAGGCGATCACCTGGTAGGGGAATACTACGTCAAATTCGATCAGCAATACAAAAGCGAGGTTGCCGGGTTGATGGCTCAAGGAAGAACAGAGGAACAGGCAAAGGAAGAGGCTCCCTCCATCGTGGAGACCCGTGAAATGCTGATCAAGTGGGAAGCCAACGATCCGGAGGTCCGCCAACTATGGAGAACAATGAATGGCTGGGTCTATGCCGGTTTCGATGAGACTTACAAGACACTTGGTGTCGATTTCGATAAGATCTATTATGAATCCGATACCTACACCATTGGCCGCGATGAAGTGTTGCGCGGTGTCAAAGAGGGTATCTTCCAACAGGAAAGCGACGGTTCTGTATGGGCCAACCTCGAGAAAGAGGGACTCGACAAAAAGATACTGCTCCGTTCGGATGGTACTTCCGTGTACATCACCCAGGATATCGGAACAGCACAGCTACGCTACCGCGATTATCCCATCGATCACATGATCTATGTGGTTGGTAACGAGCAGATTTATCATTTCCAGGTACTTTCGCTGTTGCTCGATAAACTTGGATACAAATGGGGAAGCGACCTCTATCACTTTTCTTATGGAATGGTGGAGTTACCCAATGGCCGGATGAAATCGCGCGAAGGTACCGTGGTGGATGCCGATGACCTGGTGGAAGGAATGGTTGATGTGGCCCGGTCCGTCTCATTGGAGCTCGGAAAACTCGAGGGCTACAGCGAAGAAGAAAAGGAGCACATCTACCACATTGTGGCCTTGGGAGCACTGAAATATTTCATTCTGAAAGTCGATCCGAAGAAGACGATGACCTTCAATCCCGAAGAGTCGATCGACTTCAACGGCAACACCGGACCGTTTATCCAGTACACCTATGCCCGGATTCAGAGTATCCTCCGAAAGGCAAAAGATATTGCAATTACCATTCCGCAAAAGGCAGAAACAGTCTCACTCAATGACAAGGAGCGTAGTCTGTTGAAGATTATCTCACTGTTCCCGGAGGTGGTTAAAGAGGCCGGTAAGTCACACAGTCCGGCCGTAGTGGCCAATTATGTCTATGACCTGGTAAAAGAGTTCAACTCCTTCTACCACGACTACTCGATTCTGAACGAACCCGACCTCAGCATCCGTGACTTCAGGCTTGTGGTCGCCCAAACGGTTGGCAAGGTAATCAAAAATGGTTTTTCGTTGCTGGGAATAGAGGTGCCGGAGAGAATGTAAATAGTTGATTACATCGTTTTTCTGTGTAGTAATTCGCCTACCAAAACCAGTTTTTCGCCTTGGCCTGACAAGCCGGTCAATTTGACGGTTTGAACTGTGTTTTTCTGAATCTCTTTGGCATGGAATTCTACCGGGACATACAAATCACCGTACCCGGAAGCCCTGTTTTTCGTAATTTTCTCCACCAAAACTTTCTGGGTTTTCCCTATCAGACTTTGGTAGAACCTCTGCTTATTCTCAATGGAAAGCTGACGGACCAAGGCAGACCGTTCATTCTTGATTTTTTCAGGAACATGGTTTTCAAGTTTTTCGGCGCGAGTTCCTGTTCGTACAGAATATTTGAAGGTGTGAACATGACTGAAACCAAATTCCTCAACCGCCCCGAGCGTATGTTGAAAATCTTCTTCAGTCTCGCCAGGAAAACCAACAATAATATCGGTAGTGAAATTAAAATCGGGATAAACTGCACGAAACTGACGGATTGTTTTTCGAAACTGTTTCACATCGTACATCCTGCGCATCCTGAGGAGTGTTTTTTCTGAACCGCTTTGCAAACAGAGGTGAAGATGGGGCATCAACTTCGGATGCGAAAACAGTTCAACGAAACGATCACCAAAACCATCCGGTTCGAGGGATGAAATCCGTACCCGGAAATCACCCGGTACATCAAGTATCCGGGCCAGTAAATCTTCAAACCGGACCTCCCCGTCTTCGTACCGGCCAATGTTAACGCCGGTGATCACAATTTCCTTAAATCCGTTTGCAATGGTCTTGCGCACATTTTCCAGTACATCCGACACCGGACGTGAAACGGCCCTGCCCCTTA
>JBBIUJ010000396.1:0-3836 GCA_037440345.1 Prolixibacter sp. | reverse complement strand
GCCGCTCATCCGCGATTGCGCCGTAAAAGGAATAAATGTCGCATCGAGCTCATGAACTTCGCGGCCACGAATATTGAATTGCTCTTTGGCAAGGACGACAATCGAACGCCCTTCGGGAGTTTCGTCCGATAAGGATGAAAACTGTGCGGCATCTGCAAGTTCTTCAACGGTTACCCCATCGGCGGGAATAAAATTGGTCGCCATTCGGTTCCCCAATGTAATTGTACCGGTTTTGTCAAGTAAAAGTACATCAACATCTCCGGCTGCTTCGATGGCACGTCCACTTGTTGCAATCACGTTGCGCTGTAAAAGCCTGTCCATTCCGCTAATACCGATTGCACTCAACAAACCCCCGATGGTAGTCGGGATTAAGCAAACCAGTAATGCAATTAAAACTGGGATGGTTAAATTCTGTGATTGCGGCAAACCTGTGGCCGAAAGGCTGTAACTAAAGAAAGCCGGAAGTGTAGCCACCGCCAAAAGGAAAACGATTGTCAAACCTGAAATTAGAATTGACAGTGCAATTTCATTGGGTGTTTTTTGACGTTTTGCCCCTTCGACCAGAGATATCATTCGGTCAATAAATGTGTTACCGGGTTCTGAGGTAATGCGGATCAAGACCTGGTCACTGATAACTTTGGTTCCACCAGTTACGGCGGACCTATCGCCTCCGCTTTCGCGGATAACAGGGGCCGACTCTCCGGTAATTGCAGATTCGTCTACACTGGCAATCCCTTCAATCACTTCACCATCCGATGGGATAATATCTCCGGCTTCACAAACGACAACATCACCTTTTTTAAGTTCAGTAGCATTTATGGCAACTTCTTGTTTGCCAACTATTTTTCGGGCGATGGTTTGCGTACGGTTTTTACGCAAACTATCCGCCTGTGCTTTTCCCCTGCCCTCGGCGATGGCCTCTGAAAAATTGGCAAACAATACGGTAAACCAAAGCCAAATAGCAATGTTCAGATTGAACAAGGAGAAATTTCCTTGAATAATCCCGTCAAACACAACGATTGTCGTCAGAAGAGAGCCAACTGCCACGATAAAAATGACAGGGTTTTTAATCAGCAAAGCTGGATTTAGTTTAATAATACTGTCTTTAACTGCCTGTAGGGCCAACTTACGGTTAAACAGGCTTATACTTTGTTTTGTACTCATTATGTTAATGAATTAAAAGGTTATTCCATTGTTCATCTGCAAATGTTCTGCAATAGGTCCGAGCGACAAAGCAGGGAAATGCGTTAATCCGCCAACAATCAGGATGACGGCAATTAGCAAACCGATAAACAACCAATTGTCAGTATGAAAAGTACCAGCAGAAGATGGGGTTATCTTCTTTCCTGCCATACTTCCGGCGATAGCCAATACCGGAACAATAATGCCGAACCGGCCAATCAGCATACCGAAACCTAAAGTTAAATTGTAAAATACAGTATTTGCATTTAAACCGGCGAAAGCGCTTCCGTTGTTTCCGGCAGCTGAACTGAATGCATAAAGAATTTCGGAAAGACCATGCGGACCTGCATTGTTGAGACTTGATAGTCCGGGACTGCTGACAGAAGCCCACGCCGCGAATAGAAGTATTACAATGTTTGGAGCAAGAACGGCAATAATAGCCATTTGCACTTCGAACTTCTGAATCTTTTTGCCCAGGTATTCTGGAGAGCGCCCAACCATTAATCCGGCAATAAATACAGTAAGGATTACAAAAATTACCATGCCGTATAGTCCGGCGCCCACGCCGCCGAAAATAACTTCACCAAGCATAATATTGATCATCGCGACCATTCCTGCCAGGGGCGATAAACTATCGTGCATGGCATTTACTGACCCATTTGATGCTGCGGAGGTAGAGGTGGACCAGAGAACACTGTTCGTTATTCCGAATCTGGTTTCCTTCCCTTCCATCAAAGGCAACTTGCCGAAAATGGGATTGGTCGAATACTCTGCGTATAAGGATATACTTAATCCGATGACGAGCAGAATCAACATGGCCGAAAATATTGTCCACCCTTGCCGGGTCGAGCCAACCATCTTCCCATAGGTGAAGGTTAAGGCAGCCGGAATTAACAAAATTGCCAACATTTCCAGGAAGTTACTGAAAGGGGTCGGGTTTTCGAACGGATGTGCACTGTTGGCATTGAAAAAGCCACCGCCATTAGTACCTAATTGTTTTATTGCAATCTGAGAAGCAGCTGGCCCCTGCGGTATGATCTGAGTCGCTCCCTGTATCGTTTGAGCAGTATCGTAAGTTTTATAGTTTTGTACAACTCCCTGACCAACCAAGACAACGGCAAAAAGAATTGAAAGTGGCAACAGGACATATAGGGTCGACCGTGTTAGGTCTGTCCAGAAATTGCCAAGCTGATCGGTGGTTTTCCGGGCTAAGCCCCTGACAAGCGCCAATAAAACTGCTATTCCGGTCGCAGCGCTCACAAAGTTCTGAACAGTAAGCCCGATCATTTGCACGAAGTAACTGAGGGTTGTTTCCCCCGCGTAGCCCTGCCAGTTGGTATTGGTCATAAAGCTGACTGAAGTATTGAATGCCGAATGCCATGAAACATTGGACAGGTTTGCGGGATTCAAGGGCAATTGTGCCTGAAAGAGTTGAATCAGGAAGACAAAAATAAATCCTATCAAGTTAAATACGAGCAAATCAAAGGTGTAGGATTTCCAGTTTGTTTCTTCATCCGGATTTATCCCTGAGAATTTGTAAGTCACTCTTTCGAGCCAACCGAAAACTGGAAGCATGAAATGTTTGCTCCCTGTGAATACCTTGAACATGAAATTGCCCAATACCGGCGTTAGACCGATTAATAGGGTGAAAAATAATATGATTTGAATAAAATCAAGGACTGTCATTTTGTTGCTATTTTTAGATTGTTATACCAAATACCAGATATAATTTTTGTTTCTCATTGCTTTAAAATTTTTCAGGTTTTAAAAGTGAGAAAACAAGGTATCCCAGTATAAGCGCGGCTATTACAGCTCCAATTATGTAACCTGTGGAAGAATTCGCCTGAAAGGCTTTTGAGTTCGTTATTAAAATTATTGCATTCATAACAATGTTTTTTGTTTGTTACAAAAATGCACAGTTAGTTATAAGGATTTTAAAAGGATTGGTAATGAGCATATAAAGAAATTGTAAAGAGAGGTGTTTTACAATTATTTTGCCTGAAACTACTATAAGAAGAATATCGAGAATGCCCTCACCCAAAGTCTTGTTAGTAATCAACAATTTAAAGATTTGTCCACTCCGAAAAGTATTTATCAGAGTGGACTCAAAGATGCATGTTCAATCTTACTCGATCTTGATTGGGAATATCACAATAGGAATACCGAATTTGAAAAACCTCTTCTGAATGGAAAAGATGGTGTGGTTGTGAAGCAATTGTGACATGAAGAAGGTTTTCGAAAATACCAGCTGGCCTCCGAAAAAGGTAGAATTTGGAACCAGTCGGGTGAGTTTCTTTACAATCTGGTAGACTTCACTGACCGGATCGGTGCCTATTGTCCACATGCTTTTTCCGTAGAACCCGAATTGATTGGCGATCTTTTCATACTTTTTTCCATCATCCTTCACGTTGTGCTTAAAATGTTCCAGCTCCTCCGAACCCCTGTATATCTTGGAGTTGATGACCCCAATTCTTATGAAAATAAAATTTTGATAAATACCTTTAAAATTCTCATTGATTCTCAGAAATGTATAAAGGCCTGTTCCGCCAAAACCGGAAACAAGGATAATGGCTGTCTTTGCGTCTGCATTGAATGGAATCGCCACTGGATCTTTATGCGGGTCGTAACCAGGCAATTGAACGAGACGGAAGAGC
>JBBIUJ010000395.1:0-3840 GCA_037440345.1 Prolixibacter sp. | reverse complement strand
TATGCTGATAGCTGCCGTTGGAACCATCCTCTCCATCATGGGGATTTTTCTGGTGCGCACCAAAGAGGGGGCTTCCCAAAAACAGCTCCTCCAGGCGTTGGGTATTGGCGTCAACAGTGCTGCGGCTGGCATTGCCATTCTCTCGCTGGTGATTTTGAACTGGCTGAAACTTCCCAATTATACGGGTATCTGGTTGGCCATGATTGCAGGATTGCTTGCAGGGATTGGTATCGGTCAGGTTACTGAATATTTTACCTCCTCCTCGTACAGTCCAACCCGAAAAATAGCATCCTCCTCCAAAACGGGCGCAGCCACCGTAATCATTTCCGGCATAGGAACCGGGATGATATCGACAGCAATTCCTGTCCTCATCGTTGGCGCTGCCATCATCATCTCCTTCGGCTTTGCTTCGGGATGGCAGATGAAGGATTTTAGCATGGGGCTTTATGGAATTGCCATTTCCGCGGTTGGAATGCTCTCTACCCTCGGCATAACGCTGGCTACAGATGCCTACGGCCCCATTGCCGACAATGCCGGAGGCAACGCCGAAATGAGCAAGCTGGGCGCTGAGGTGCGCAAACGGACCGATGCCCTTGACTCGCTGGGAAATACCACAGCGGCTACAGGTAAGGGATTTGCCATTGGTTCGGCAGCATTGACCGCGTTGGCCTTGCTCGCCTCTTTTTTGGAAGAGGCGAGGATTGGAATGGTCAACTTTCATCCTGACCACGCATTGACTGCCAGACTCAAAGTAGGGACCTTGATCGATGTTTTGGCTGCCTTTGATGTGACTTTCATGAATCCGTTGGTACTGGTTGGCGCCTTTATCGGCGGAATGTCGGCCTTTCTCTTTTGCGGCATGACCATGAATGCTGTAGGACGTGCAGCTCAAAAAATGGTAGACGAAGTACGTCGGCAATTTCGGGAAATCATCGGAATCATGGAAGGAAAGGCCGAACCTGATTATGCAAAATGTGTAGAAATATCGACCAAGGCGGCACAAAAAGAGATGCTGGTTCCCTCCCTGCTGGCAATTTTCATACCGATCTCAGTTGGAGTTCTCTTTGGGATACCCGGAGTCATGGGACTGCTCCTCGGAAGTACAGTCACCGGGTTCATTCTGGCAGTATTCATGGCCAATGCGGGAGGAGCCTGGGACAATGCAAAAAAATACATTGAAGAGGGAAACCTCGGCGGCAAGAGAAGCGCATGTCACAATGCTGCCGTCATTGGCGATACGGTAGGAGATCCATTCAAGGATACTTCTGGTCCAAGCCTCAATATCCTGATTAAACTGATGACCATGGTTTCCATTGTGATGGTGGGAGTTACACTATCGATGAACCTTATGATCTATTTTTAATCGACCCGCATAAATTACCCCCTGTTTTGTTAAACAAAAAAAGTGTCTTTACCGTATAAAAAAATACCGTTTTCACGCGGTATTTTTTGGTCCTAACATTAGGCGTCTGAACAAAATTGCCTAATATTGAGCATCTGAATAAAAATGGAACAAATTTCTTTGGCAATTTCCCGGTAGGTTAAAAAGATTGCCGAACTTTTTTCGAAGAGGTCGTTTAAGGCAAACGTTAAAAACTATTATACCTATATTATTATGGCAGATCTTAGAACAACATTCATGGGGGTTGAGTTAAAAAATCCCATTATTCTTGGGGCGTCGAGTCTTGTGGAGGATCTCAGCGCAATCAAAAAAATTGAACGCGCAGGTGTTGCCGCAATTGTGTACCGCTCACTCTTCGAAGAACAAATCAACCTCGAACAGATTCAGCTCGACGACCAGATAGGCGAATACAGTTACCGAAATGCAGAGATGGGCAATATCTTCCCGGAAATCAAGCACGCAGGTGCAGGCGAACACCTGTACAACCTCACGAAGCTGATCAAATCGGTTAACATTCCCGTTTTCGCAAGCCTCAATGCGATTTACGATCAATCCTGGCAAGATTATGCTGTTCAGTTGGAAAAGACAGGTATTGCAGGCCTTGAACTCAATTTTTACGATGTGCCCACCGATGCGTCAAATGACAGTTCCAAAATTGAATTGCATCAGATTTCAATACTAAAGAAGCTGAAGAAGCTGGTTAAGATCCCGATTAGCGTTAAGCTCTCCCCATTTTATGCGAATCCGCTTAACTTTATCGCGCAAGCTGATAAAGCGGGCGCGGAAGGGGTCGTGATATTCAACCGCTTTTTCCAACCTGAAATCAACATTGAAAGCGAAGAGTTTTACTTTCCCTTCGATCTTACTCATGAAAAGGATTACCAGATCACACTGCGGTTTGCCGGACTGCTCTTTGGCAATATCAATGCCGATATATGTGCCAGCCGTGGAATCTCGGACGGGACGGATGTGATTAAAATGGTGCTTGCGGGGGCAAGCTCTGTTCAGGTTGTCAGCACAATTTACAAGAATAAAGCAGTCCATATTACCCAAATGATCGAAACCCTGGAGGAGTGGATGGATGCCAAAGGGTACAAAACCATCAACGATTTCAAGGGAAAACTGTCCATGAGCAAAAGCAAGGAACCCTATGCCTACCGAAGGGCGCACTACGTCGATATCCTGATGAAATCGACGGAGATATTCAAAAAATATCCGATGGTCTGATCATAAAAAAAACCGGCAAAGCCGGTTTTTTTTATGATCAGAATTGAAATAATCCTGTTATTTTCAAAATTTTGTACGATTTGTTTAAAAAATATGATTTAAAACATGTCTGGGAACTTGTTTGCTCAGCATGAATGATTTAATTTAGTAGAACCGAATCCGGTATTTTTTTAATCCCTAAATTTTACCAAAATGGATTCACTTCACAAACGAATTGTCGCCCTGGCCGATCTCCACGGCCGAACCAGGGAGAGCCTGTTGCCAATATTACAGGGAGTTGTTGAATATGACAACTATCTCTCCCAAAAATCAATGGTAGAAATTTCAAAAGAACTGGATCTCCCGGCTTCAGAAGTTTATGGAACGGCAACCTTTTACTCTTTCCTTGAGCATAGGAAGATGGGTAAATTTATCATCCGGGTCTGTAAAACCATCTCCTGTTCTATGAAAGGGAAGAATCAAATCTTACTGGCCATCAAAGAGATGCTGAAAATTGACATCGGTCAAACGACCCAGGATGGAAGGTTCAGTCTTGTGGAGACAAACTGCCTGGGATGGTGTCACAAGGCGCCTGCCATGGTTATCAACCACGAAGTCTTCACAGACCTCACCCCCGAAAAGGTTCGCGAAATTCTGGGCGAATACATGAAAAAAGAGATTTGATGTGTTGATGTGCTGATGAAAGAAAGCCTGGTTTTTAATCAGGATAGATAATGCAAATACAGTTTTATTGCTTCACAATACTAAAAGCCCCGAGTTATGATAGAGCAACATCTGCTGTTAAAAAGAGTCGATTTCATATTTGTTCAGGATACCGATTGGGAAAAAATCCTGCAGAAATCAATTCACAAGCCCAAACAGGAGCTGATCAACGAGTTGATTAGTTCTGAACTGAAGGGACGCGGTGGCGCAGGTTTTCCGACGGGGTTGAAATGGAAACTTACTTCAGAAGCCAACGATGATGAGAAATACGTAATTTGTAACGCCGACGAAGGGGAACCTGGAACCTTCAAAGACAGGGAAATCTTAACCCGTGTTCCTTACAAAGTGCTCACAGCCATGGCAGTTTGCGGGTACATTGTGGGAGCAAAAAATGGCATCATTTATCTTAGGGGTGAATACAAATTTCTCGAAAAACCACTCAAAGATGCCATCAATGAGTTCAGTTACTTCTGCAACAAAATAAATTTCGACTTCACCATCAAGATATT
>JBBIUJ010000394.1:0-3851 GCA_037440345.1 Prolixibacter sp. | reverse complement strand
TAGCCGTCAGGCTATGCGGTGAAACCGGGGGAAATAGAACAAACGCATCGACAACCCCGAAAGGGTTGAACAGTTTATAGCATTTGACCAAATTTTAAACATCCTCTAAGTTTAGCGACCAATTATTGCTGCATCAGAAACAGCATAAAATTCACTAATTCAGAATTTTACATCATTCTCCATTGTCCATTTTCCCATTTTCAATTGTCAACTGTCAATTGTCCATTTTCAATTGTCAACTTCTAAATTCCCTGTTGTCATAAAAAATACAACAGTTCTTTAATCATCATCCCCATCCCCCTGCTTTTCAGGAGTGAAGAAGGCCGCATGGACCGGAGCAGGACAGGGGCTGTTTAGCCCGTGGACCGCAGCCCAGATCACCTCATTGAACAGCGCATCCGGTATTTTGTCCTCCTTGCTGAAGTCAAATTTTTCACTCAGTTTGGAGAGCCTGCTTTGCTCTTTGTTCTTCAGGTTCAAATCGGTCTTGTTGGGTACAGACTTGAATGGCGGATGACTAGCAGTTGTGTTGAAACACCTCCACATTGGCTCTGCAGCGGCATCATATTGGCTCATTGGAGGTAAGCCCAGAATCAGTTCGATAGTACGCAGGGCGGAACTGGTCGAGTACATGGTATGATCGACATATCCCTGTTTTACAAACCCACCGGCAACATAGGTGGTCGAACGATGGGCATCCACATGGTCCGGACCGTTTTGCGCATCATCTTCCAGAATGATGATGACGCTTTCGTTCCAAATAGGCGATTTGCTGAGGTATTCAACAAAAAGTCCGCAGGCCAGGTCATTGTCGGCATTGTGCGCTTTGGGGGTTGGTTTTCCCACCCTTAGACCTTCGGTATGGTCGTTCGCAAACCTGATGGTGCTCAATCGGGGCGCCTTGCCTGCAGCGAGCAAAGCTTCGAAATCTTTTTTCCACATATAAAACCGTGAGGTGTCGCGGATTGATAATTCAAATCCGGTATAATTAGGACAAATATGATCGGTCAAAACAGGAATATTGGCAGTAAATGTATCAGAAACAAACTCCCCGTAAGTTCTGAAAGAGATACCATAACGGTTGCAGTAATCCCAAAGGAAACCGTTTTTGTTGTCTGCAACTTTTCGCTCCCCCTCACCGGGATAGGTGCCGCCGCGGCCACCATAGCTGCTGGGCCAGTTCTTTTCGAGGAAGTCTGTGGCATAGGCGCCCATGGTCCAGTTATGGCCATCCGCGCTCACCTCGCCATCGACATAGAAATTGTCGAGCAGGACAAACTCTTTCGCAATTTTGTGAAGGTTGGGCGTAACTTTTTCCCCGAAAAGTACCAGCGACGGATCCCCGTTTCCTTCAGGCAGATCACCCAGCACCTGGTCGTAGGTGCGGTTCTCTTTAATCACATAAAACACATATTTTATAGGCGAAAGATCGCCGACTCTTGTAGGAATTGGATTGCTTCTTTCCCCATTGCTGACCATCTCCTTCTCTTTGGAATAGGGGGTATTTTTGTAAACCAGCTGTGAATAAACCGACATTTTATTGGCATCCGGAGTTGGAATGGCCTCAAGCGTTCCGGTAAACAGTCCACCGATGTACTGAACCTTGGTCTTTTGCAGGTCAGCATGGCGTGCTACCGCTTCATCCTTACTCACCGGACTCGGACCGGCAGGATTTGGCTTCGATGTCAATCCTTTGCCATTAGTCACGTAAATGGTGTTTTTTATCACGCGGACACAGGTAGGATACCATCCTGTTGGAATAAATCCTTTGCTCTTACTATTGCCGGGACTGCTCACATCGAAAACAGCCAGGCAATTGTTGTCGGCATTCGCGATATAGAGTGTTTTCTCGTCTTCACTTAGCGCCAAACTGTTGGAGGTAGAGCCGGCCGGAGAATTGGGATACAGAGCGGAATTCAGTATCTCGATTACCCTGTTTTTCTCGGTGGAAATCACCGAAACCGAATTGTCATTGGCATTGCTCACAAAAAGATATTTCCCATTGCGTGAAATGCAAAGGTCATTGGGATTGTCGCCTACCGGGATGGAGCCGGACACTTGCTGCCTTTCGGTGTCGAACAGGATCACTTTGTCACAGCCCCAGCAAGATATGTAGAGGGTTTTGTTGTCGTTGGAAAGAAGGCAGGTGTACCCTTCGCCCCCGAGTTGGATTCGATTTTTTATCTTTTTTGCTTTCAGGTCGTAGACATAGAGTGAGTTGTCCTCTTTCGTCACGGTATAGAGCAGTTGCTGTTTATCGTCCACAGCAATACCTGCGATCGAAATTTTCACAGGCCAGGGCTTACCGAAAACGAGGGTGTCGTGAGGCACGATCTTGTTGTTCTCGATCTGGTACCGCATAATCCAGTTGTCATTACCACCCGATGCAAACAAATATTTGCCATCTTTCGAAAAAGTCAACCCCAACCATCCCTTGGCAATGATGACAGAGTCGATTAGCTGCATCTTTTCGGCATCGATCAGGTGGATGCTTTGGTCGCTCTGACCGTTATTGGTAACTGCCAGTAACTTCCCGGTAGGCGAAATGGCCATATTGAGCGGTAAGTCGCCAACCGGCAGCATCTTGCCGACAGGGGTGAGTTTCCAGCCGTTCGGTAGCGACACCCGGCTCGATTCAAGCTCTTTCAGGGTTTGGCATTTTACCTGCATGGCAACAAACAGCATCACTGCAATGCCCAATATGGGAAATGCAATACTTTTTCTTGAAGTGATCATGGGATATTCTTTTGTAATAGTTATATATTAGGATAGAACAATTTTCAAATTCTATTATACCTTAAAGTTGGGTAAATGTTTCCAATAATCAAACGATGTTTGTCATGTGTTCCTTCCTTCTGAAAAAGGAATTGATGATTTTTTGGATAACCGCTACATGCAGCCCCCGCTGGCGCGTGTCAGCGACCCGTGCCCTCCCAATTGAAGTCCTATACAATTAAAAGCCAATTATTTAGTTCAATCTGATACCCCCTGCTGGTTCACCCCCCCGCTGGTTCACGATTGTATCGTGGACCACAGCAGCGCTGCCGACTATTCCGGGGAGAAAGGGCTGTAAAACGTATTCAGTAATTTAAATTGCGATTCACGCGATGCAATCGCGGGAGCGAGAGGGGCCAGCGAGGGGCTATACTTATCTGCATAGAATTTGCAATGAAATTGCTAATTTTAAACAGTATAAAACCCGAAGCCAATGGAAAAACTGATCCTTTTCAGCATATTGAGCCTGCCATTAATTTTTATTTCCAGGAGGAATCTCTTCGCTCCCTCAAGCCATGGGTTCTATCGGTTTTTTAGTTGGGAATGCATCCTGTGGCTATTGCTCTCCAACTACAAATTCTGGTTTGAAGATCCCTTCTCGCCAAAGCAAATCGTCTCCTGGATTTTGCTCTTTGTCTCCGTTTACTATGTGGCGGCAGGAAGCATCCTCCTGGTTAGAAAGGGCAAACCGGCCAAGGCAGAAGAGCGGGGGGAACTCTACCAATTTGAGAAAACCACAGCCTTGGTCAACCGGGGTATCTATCGTTACATCCGGCATCCGCTTTACGGCTCCATGTTGTTGCTTACCTGGGGCATTTTTTTCAAAAACAGCTCATTCCCTTTATTTCTAATTTCCCTTATTTCTACCTTTTTTCTTTACCTCACAGCGATATTCGATGAAAAAGAGTGTGTCGCTTACTTTGGCAACAAATACCTCGATTACATGAAACGGAGCAAGATGTTTATCCCATTCCTGTTTTAGGTATTTGCGGCCCGAAAAATCGGATTTTGCTCCATTTTGCTATATTTAGGATCTCTATTCATTCATCATTTCAGAAGCATGGGAAATCAAAGGA
>JBBIUJ010000393.1:0-3857 GCA_037440345.1 Prolixibacter sp. | reverse complement strand
GGGAAGATGAACCACAACTTTTCCGAATAGCGGAGATCCAATGTTGTAAACTGGCTCCCCTGGTGTCACTGCGTAGATTCCCATTGCGCTCAAGGCATACCAGGAAGAGAGTGATCCCATGTCCTCATTTCCGCATAATCCTCCAGGACCGGATTTATAAAGCTGTTCACAAACCTGACGGACCCGCTCCTGTGTTTTCCAGGGTTCGCCTGAATAGTTGTACAAGTATGCCACGTGATGAGAAGGCTGATTACCATGAACGTACTGCCCAATCGTTCCTACAACACCTACATATTTGGGAGGGGTGATATTGGGATCCATGGTGAAAAACTGATCAAGTTTTTCATTGAATTTTTTGTTGTTTCCAAACAGATCAATCAATCCCTTCACATCATGTTGGACCGACCAGATATACTGCCAGGCGTTGGATTCGGTGTAATGTCTGGATGGACGCCGTCCAACCAAGAGGGGGTCGAAGTACCTGTAGTAGGTATGCTTCCCAACGGTGTCAATCACCTGTTCGCGTCCGTTCAATGCCTCCAGGAAAGTTCCGTCGGCTTTTTTGGGTCGCATAAAACCAACAGTTCCATCCCACACATTCTTGTAATTCATCGCCCTTTTCATAAACAGATCAAAATCTGAGGTTTTCCCTAGTGCTTTGGCCATCTTTGCAATACACCAATCATCGTATGCCAGTTCAAGTGTATTTGGCACCGCCTCCGTTACTTTATCGATAGGAGCGTAGCCAAGCTTAAGATAGTATTCCAGTCCTGACCGCGCCGCACTGGCAGGAATCGGAGGCTTTGGAAGTTCCAACGCCTTTTTTCGCATTGCCAGGTAAACTGCATCAGCATCAAAATCACGAAATCCTTTCATGTACCCATCAACAATTATTGGGATGAGATGATCTCCCACCATACCTTCACCATAAACATTCAAAAAATGCTGGGCTGGCATCCATCCAAAATCTTTGGCTTTGGCCACGATGGATTTCAAAAAATCGTTCACATGCTCGGGGGCGATAAGTGTAAGGAACGGATGTTGAGACCGATATGTATCCCAACAGGAGAACGATCCATAAAAATCATATCCCTCTGCCTTGTGAACCTTACCGTCCATTCCAAAATACCTGCCATCGACATCCTGCGAAATATATTGTGCCAGTAGTGAATGGTAAATGGATGTATAGAAAATCTCCATCTTTTTCTCTGTCGTTCCGGATATTTCAATCTTTGAAAGCTCCTTGTTCCAGGTTTTTTCCGCTTCGTCACGAACCCGGTCAAAATCAAAATCAGGCATCTCCTTCTTCAAATTTTTTCGAGCTCCTTCGACATCAATATAGGACAATGCAATTTTTACCAGAATCTGCTCATTCGAACTGGTTTGAAAGGTAGCGAAAGCACCTATTTTATCACCTATCTCGCTATTTTTGTAGGGGAAAACACTGCCTCCTGATTCGGGCGTTTTGTAGGTGGCATCAAATGTTCCATAATATTCGAAGGGCTTGCTGAACTCAGCCGCAAAATAGATATTGCCACGCTCTGTACTTTTGCAACCCTCTATCTGGTGATCACTCACGATATCGACCCTTGAATGACCCGTCGAAGGTGTGGAGCCAATCTGATGTCCAATGTCCAGTATTACCCTCGCATTTAATGTAGCCGGGAAAGTATACCGATGCATGGCAGCCCTTTGCGTCGCAGTTAATTCAACTTTTACCTGATTATCTTTCAGGTATACCGAATAATACCCAGGCGATGCCACTTCGTCCTTGTGATCAAATCTGGAACGGTATCCCTCTTCCGGCTTTTCGATGGTACCTGGTACAATTTTCAACCTGTCAGAAACCATGGGTTGCAGCAGAATATCCCCTCCACTGACCATTCCCGTTCCACTAAAATGGGTGTGGCTGAAACCGATGACCGACTGGTCTGAATAGGTGTACCCTGCACTGTAGGTCCAGCCTGAAGTATTGCAATCAGGACTGACATGTACCATGGCAAAAGGTAATGACGCCCCGGGGTAAGTATGCCCAAAAAAATCTGTGCCCAAAAACGGATTGACATACTTTGTATATTGCTTAACCTCCTGTCCGTATGCGTCACCATTCGGATAGGACAACAACCCAATGACACCCCACGCCATCAGGATATAAAGTTTGGATATATTTCTCATAGACTGTTGATTTGTTGGCGGAAAGTTAGCGAATATCCACATCGGAAAGTTGTGGAATTTTAACCATTTCTTCCCAAATAAATGCTAATATTGTTTATCGCAAATCTTTAATCGTTCGATCATGAGACTCTTCTTCCTGCCCTCTCCCAAAAATTCCTTCATTCGCGGGATCCTCACCGTTGCCATCGGTGTAATCATACTGGCGATGCCGGGCATAACCCTTAAAACAGTGATTATGACCGTTGGAGGAATGATCCTGCTTAGCGGAATTTTCAGTATGCTGTTCTCCGGACGTAAAAAATCAAATGGAATAGGCTTCAATACCTCGTTTCAGGGATTTTTCAATATTCTTTGGGGACTGCTCTTTTTACTCCAACCAATGGCCATCGTGAAGATATTTGGATTCTTCTTTGGAATCATCATTCTGTTCCTTGGATTGATGATGTTTCTCGGAGCTTTGGGAACCCTATCAAAGTCAATATGGTCGTGGATCTATCTGGTTTTTGGCTTCGTTATGATTTCAGGTGGCGCCTTCCTGCTTGTTCACCCCATCGAGAGCACCGAAAATATTCTCAAATTTTTTGGTGCGATCCTCGTTGTCTATGGAATTCTGGAATTAACCATGGCGTGGAGGTTACGAAAAATGCCTAGGGGAACAAATGCCGGAAATACTGTGGATACCACCTATGAGGAGGTATAATGAAAGACTTTTTGTATGGATGATTTGTGGGCCTGCCTTGCCGGGTTGTCGGTGACCATCCCATCGTGACCCTTGTCACCATTGAAAAAGGGTTGTCCTTGAAGAACAACCCTTTGCATGGTCAGAAAAACAGACTTGTTAAAATAATAGTAATAGTAGTAGTTGAAAAATACAAATCGTCAGCTGACTTTGTTTCAAATTCGTAAGAGTACTTATTTATTGATTGGTTGATTTTTTTATTTTCACAATTGCTGAGGCAAAAAGCTCCATATCTTTTTTTGAACCAAGCATAGCATGCTGCATAATCCATACAGCTTCGTGGTAACAGGCTTTTTCCGTAACCGGACAATGGACCTCTGAATAGTCTACCGTTTCAGGGATAGCATAACACATGAAGTTTTTCTTCTGAAACAGAGGCTGTTTGTACAATGGCTCGGGATACCCCATGAAACATGGAACTCCTTCTGCTGCCAGCATCTTTGCAAATTCAACTTTTGAGAGTCCGTTGAATTTTGCCTGATCGTACTTGAAAATATAAATATGATAGCTGTGGATAGTCTCCCCCAGACCTCTTGTTAATGGGGTTATTCCATCAATTTGTGACAACAATTCATTCAGATAGGTTCCATTAGCATGCCTGACTGCGGTCTCTTTTTCCAGCTTTTTCAGCTGATTTGACAACAATACTGCCTGAAGTTGTGTAATCCTGTAGTTGCATCCGGCATTGTGGTGTTCATACCATGCTCCGCCTTCTACACGTCCTACATTGCGAAGAGAATTCATCATTTGGTAAAGGCTATCATCGTTGGTTATCACGATTCCGCCTTCGCCACTGGTTAGATTCTTGGAAGACTGAAAACTAAAGCAGCCCGCATCCCCAATTGATCCAAGTTTTTTGCCCTTGTATTCTGCTCCATGTCCATGGCAGGCATCTTCTATCACCTTTAATCCATGTGCTTTGGCAACAGAAACAATCTGATCC
>JBBIUJ010000392.1:0-3858 GCA_037440345.1 Prolixibacter sp. | reverse complement strand
TTTTCGGCAACTTTACGATCGTCTGATACTATTTGTTGACAAAAACCGTATCTATCACGATCCATTGTATACCCTTGCTTTTGGGACAGATGCAAGCTTTTACAGGCTTATCCCCAAAATGGTGATAAAGGCAAAAAATGAGGCTGAGGTGTCACTGATCCTTAAAGAGTCGTCCAGTCTTAAAATTCCTGTTACTTTTCGTGCAGGAGGCACCAGTCTATCTGGTCAGGCAGTCACCGATTCTTTGCTGGTGATTGCCGGTAATAATTGGAAAAAATCAGTCGTCGAAGAGAATGGTCTGGTCATTAGACTGCAACCCGGACTAACAGGCAGTGAAGCCAATGCCCGTCTTGCCAGGTACGGCAGGAAAATAGGGCCGGATCCTGCCTCCATTCAGGCAGCCATGATCGGAGGGATTGCCGCGAACAATGCCAGCGGCATGTGTTGCGGAACTGCCGACAACTCATACCAGACCCTGTTAAGTATGCGGATTATTTTTCATGACGGTACTTTGCTGGATACTGGCGATGAACTTAGTTGCCTTTCGTTCAGGAAATCCCATTGCAGTTTTTTGAACCAAGTCAACCTTTTGAAGGAATTTGTTTCCGGGAATGAGCCCTTGTCGGAAAGAATCAGACAGAAATACAAAATGAAAAATACGACAGGATATAGCCTTAATGCCCTGGTCGATTTTTCAGATCCCATTGATATTCTGCAACATCTGATGATAGGATCAGAAGGGACACTTGGCTTTATTTCCGAAATCAGGTACAGAACTGTCGTCGAGCATCCCTTCAAGGCAAGTTCCCTGATGCTGTTTCCATCCATATACGAGGCCTGTATGGCAGTTATCCTGTTACAGGAATCCCCTGTTGCCGCTGTCGAACTGATCGACAGGGCAGGTTTAAGATCGGTCGAAAATGAAGAGGGATTAGCGGTTGATTTAAAAACTCTCGATCCAAATGTTTGTGCACTTTTGGTCGAAACCAGGGCGGCAGAGAGCGGATTACTTGAGGTCCAAATCAATCAAATTGCCCGGATTATAGCAGATATCCCAACAGTCCATCCGGTTCAGTTCACAGTTGATCCCGTTGAATGTGCCTATCTCTGGAAAATCAGAAAAGGAATGTTCCCTTCGGTCGGTGCAATGCGTAAAAAAGGCACTACCGTGATTATTGAAGATGTTTCTTTCCCGCTTCTTCGGCTGGCAGAAGCAACACTGGATCTCCAGCAACTTTTCAGTAAATGGGGTTACCACGAAGCGGTCATCTTTGGTCATGCACTGATGGGCAATCTGCATTTCGTTTTCACTCAAGATTTTACCACTGACAAGGAGGTCGAACGGTACAAAAATTTCATGGAAGAAGTATCTCAATTGGTAGTCAACAAATACAACGGTGCGCTGAAAGCCGAACATGGCACCGGCCGAAACATGGCACCTTTTGTGGAGTTGGAATGGGGTGCAGAAGCCTACATGCTGATGAAGCGGATCAAAGCCATTTTTGATCCGGAAAATTTATTGAATCCGGGTGTGATCCTCAACGATGATCCCCTCGTACATTTGAAAAACCTGAAGCCGATACCTGCTGCACATGAGAAAATTGACACCTGTATCGAATGTGGCTTTTGTGAACCAAATTGCGTATCAGCTGAGCTTACATTCACTCCACGACAGCGAATCGTTACCTACCGGGAAATTGCCCGCCTGAAAAATAGTGGAAAAGAGCCTCAAATGCTTGCGCAGCTGCTTAAGTTGTATCACTATGCTGGCAACGAAACCTGTGCTACTGATGGACTTTGTGCAACAGCTTGTCCGGTGAAAATTGATACTGGCAAATTGATCAAATCCATCCGGCACGATGATGTTGCTGGTGGGCAAAAGAGAGGGCTCTGGGTAGCTAACCGTATGAAACTGGTGACCAGCACAATGCGGACCGGACTCACTTTTGTATCCTTTGTACACAAATTAGTTGGAACCCGGATCATGTTGACTGTCACAAAAGGCATCCGTCGGTTAACCTTCGACAAATTACCATCTT
Source organism: Prolixibacter sp. (assembly GCA_037440345.1). Lineage (GTDB taxonomy): Bacteria > Bacteroidota > Bacteroidia > Bacteroidales > Prolixibacteraceae > CAINVV01. Next base: position 1,819 of record JBBIUJ010000392.1, on the reverse strand, counting down.
GGAACCCATGGATGCCCACCGGAGCAAATCCAATCCAGATTAATTCGTTAATCCACCAATCCAAATCCGGACAGAGGGTAGGCTACTTTCCCTCTTGTATTAACCGCAGTATGGGACCTTCAGGGTACGAAAAAGGGGAACAGCTCACGACGGTGATGCTAAAATTGTTGCGAAAGGGAGGTTTTGAGGTAATCTTCCCCGAAAATTTGTCCGGTTTGTGTTGCGGGATGGCCTTTTCGAGTAAAGGCTATACGGAAGCCGGTAACAAAAAATCTACTGAACTTGAAGCTGCTCTTCAGAAGGCTAGCGAAAATGGAAGGTACCCTGTCTTGTGCGACATGAGCCCTTGCCTTTTTACCATGCGTGAGAATATGGGTGCAAAAATGAAATTGTATGAACCTGTGGAGTTTATCCTTGAACATTTGTTGCCACGATTGACCATCACTCCTCTTGAAGAAACCATTGCAGTATTTCCCGTTTGTAGTCTGAAAAAGATGGGTTTGGATCAAAAACTGACTGACCTGGCCAAACTTTGTGCCAAAGAGGTAGTTGTAGCAGAGACCAATTGCTGTGGATTTGCCGGTGACCGGGGGTTTTCCTTTCCGGAACTGAACCAGCATGGTTTACGTACCCTGAAGGACCAACTCCCCAAATCGGTACTCTTGGGATATTCCAACAGCCGTACCTGTGAGATCGGACTCAGCCTACACTCAGGTATTCCGTTTCAATCAATTGTCTACCTCGTTGATAGAGTAAGTTCAGAAAAACAGGGAGAATAAATGTGAAAATTGGGAAATGTGGAAATTAGTGCAGCATTCGTACGAAGCGATCATTTCCACATTTCCCAATTTTTACATTTATCAAATCAGCATATTCAACTGATTCTGACAATTGGTTTTAACTGTTTTTGCATTTTCATCGTTCGGATTTAATTCCAGGCTCATGTTCATGTATTTCATTGCCTCCTTGAAATCCAATCTTGCCTTGTCGTTCTGATCTTTAAAGGCCTTATCGGAGGCTGGATATTTGCCCGCTTTCACCTGTGTAATGGCAGTTTTCATGATATCAAGGGCTTCATGGTAATGCTTATCTCCTTCGGTGAAATAATATTTTGCCAATGTTTCTTTCATCACTTTGGAATTAGGAACCTTGGCCAATCCCTCCTTCAATGTTTTGAGGTATTCTTCATTGTTGCTTTGGGCCTTCATGATGCAAACCCGGTACTGGTAGGCCATGTCGAGGTTGTGCCCTGCCGCAATCGACATGTCGATGTATTTCAGCGATTTCTTCATGTCGTTGACACGGTAGGCACAGGCGCCCATGGAGAAGATCATTGCCTGATCGGTGGGTCTGTTTCCCCAGACGGATAGCGCCTTTTCGTACTTTGCAAGTGCGACAGCCCACTGCTGGGCACTCATTGCTTTGTTCCCCTCATTCTTCAGCGTTAATGCATCCTGTGCGTACATGGATGAAAAGCTGAAGCACACGATCAAAACTACAGCAAAACGTTTCATTTTTAAGATTAATTTGGTTTATAACTTCCTCATTTTTATAATGATAACAAATAAATAAAAAGCAAATCTCTACCAAAGTTAATTCAAAAAATCATGGGTTGAACTGGTCGGTGTGAAAAAATCCAAGAATATTTAAAATAAGATCTATATAAGTTTGTGCGGCGATCTGAGATGGATTTATTTCCAGACATTGACGAAAACTATTGAGCGCATCACCCCAATTTTGGTTGTTGTAATGAATCTCACCGGCTAGGAAGGCGGCCTCCGAATTCCCTCTCAGTGCAGGTTGGTCAAGCAATTTTAAC
>JBBIUJ010000391.1:0-3886 GCA_037440345.1 Prolixibacter sp. | reverse complement strand
CATCCTCTTCAACGGGGTTTCGGAATATTTTTTCTGGGAAGAGTTTGGCGTGCGCTACAACTTTATTGCCGTCGATTACCTGGTCTATACCACCGAGGTTCTGGGAAATATCAACCAATCCTACCCAATCCCCTTTCTGGTATCTGCCATTGTGGTACTCAACCTCGCGATCATCTATTTCCTGGTAAGGTACAAGAAGCTGGACTCCATCACTGAAAGCAAAAGTACCCTTCTTACCAGGATGAAAATCGCACCTTTCCTGCTTCTTCTGCCGCTGTTGGCCTATTTTACGGTGAACTACACCTGGGCCGAGAAGGGCAAAAACCGCTACAACAACGAACTTTCCAAGAACGGGGTTTACTCCCTTTTTGCCGCCTTTTTCAGCAATGAACTGGATTATGAGACCTTTTACGCCAAAAGGGCAAATCCCGATAATTTCAAAGATTTGAACAAGCTCCTGAAAAGCGCCAACAGCAGCGCCAAAGGGACCGATCAGTTTGATATTACCCGACTGATCTCCAATCCCGGTGAGGAGAAAAAGTACAATCTCATTTTTATTACGGTCGAGAGTTTGAGCGGGGAGTTTCTCGAATATTTGGGCAGCAAAAAGGGCAAACTGACGCCCAATCTTGATACGTTGGTCAACCACTCGCTGCTTTTTACCAATTTTTATGCCGTTGGTACCCGCACCATCTGGGGACTGGAGGCCGTTGCCCTTTCTGCTCCCCCAAAGCCAGGACAGAGCGTTATCAAGCGCGCCAACAACGAAAATATGTTCTCCATGGGACAGATTTTCAAGCAGAAGGGATATGCCCTCAAGTTTATCTACGGTGGAAATGGCTATTTCGATAACATGAACTATTTCTTCGAGAACAATGGTTATTCCACCATCGACAAAAACGATTTTGCCAAAGGGGAGATCACCTTTGCCAATGCCTGGGGAATGTGCGATCAGGATCTCCTGAACCGGGTATTGAAAGAGTCGGACAGCTCGTTCGCCGGTGGAAAACCATTTCTGAACCTGGCCATGACCACCTCCAACCACCGTCCGTTTACCTATCCCGAGGGGATGGTGGATATACCTTCCGGGAAAAACAGGGAGGGCGCCGTGAAATATTGTGACTATGCCATCGGAGAATTTATCAGGAAAGCCAGCCAGAAACCCTGGTTCAGCAATACATTGATTGTGGTGATGGCCGACCATTGCGCCGGCAGCGCCGGACAGGCGGAATTGCCCTTTATGGATTACCGCATTCCGTTGATTATCTACAATCCGGGATTGGTGGCGCCTCAGAAAATTGACAAGCTATGCAGCCAGATCGATGTTGCCCCAACACTTTTCGGTCTGTTCAACTGGAGTTATGACAGCAAATTTTTCGGAAAAGACATCCTCAAAATGGAACCTGCCGAGGAACGTGCCTTTATTGCCAATTACCAGAAACTGGGATACATCAAAAATGACCGTCTGACCATTCTGAGCCCCCAGGAGAAGGTAACATATTACAGGATCGACCGTAATAAAGGCACCACGGAGGTGGTTCCAAAGGATCAGGACTTGCTGAATGAGGCGATTACCTATTACCAATCTGCCAACTACGTTTACAAGAACAGGCTTAATAAATGGAATTGAGATTGGTAATTGTAATCCGTCAGAACCTAATCAATACAATCAGTAGATGAATAACAGAAATGTTCACGCAAAGAAAGACGCAAAGAAGTCAGAACTGAACTTTGCGCCCTTTTGCGGTTTTTCTTTGCGTCCTTTGCGTGAAATATTGAAATCACATAAGAGTTCAGCTTTTTATTTGTCGTCAAGGGTCAGGATCTTTCTCATTTTGCTATTGCTGATCTCCCCCATGGCCTTGCTTGCCGATGGTCGGCGCGATACCATGGTTGTGGTGAAAGATAAGAAGGGCGAGCATTCTGTCAAAGCCCAGGTGTATGACCTGAATGCCACCAACCGGATGATTTTTTACAAACCAAAGCCCTTTTCCTTCATTACCAATGTACCTTCCGATTTTGCCGGGCTCTACAAAACCACCGTCAAAAAGGAGAACCTGGGCAATCTGGCGCTTCTGCTGGGAGGAACGGTCGCATTGGTTGCCTTCGACCAGCATATTACCGATGCCGTCCATAATTTCGGAAATTATATCGGCCTCGATCCGGACCGCAATTTTCACAGGGTCGAGCTCAGGGTGGGGAAGTCGGCCATCCCGGTCATCGATCTCCCTCAAAATCTCAACTCCGGCATGTATTTTATCGGAGAAGGGTGGCCCAGTATTTTTGTCGCCTCCAGCTATCTGGCGTATGGGCTCTCCACCAACGATTACCGTGCCCGGCAGACAGCCTCACAGCTCTTCGAGATGTTCTTTACCCTGGCCATTACAGTACAGACCATCAAGCGCATCACAGGCAGGGAGAGCCCGTTTCAGTCGACCCAACCGGGCGGGGTCTGGCATCCATTTACCAATCCGAAGGTTTACCAGCAAAATGTCTCCTATTACGATGCCATGCCATCCGGCCATTTTGCTACCGTGATGGCCACCATCACCATCATTGCTGGGAACTATCCCAACAACAAATGGGTGAAACCGATCGGCTATTCCCTCCTGGGACTTTGTGGTTTTGCTATGATACACAACGGAGTACACTGGGCGGGCGACTATCCCATCGCCGTTGCCATCGGCTATACCTGCGGCAAAATCGCATTGGCACGCGGCCACCAAACCGAAACCAGGAGCGGTATTTCGGCCCTTTGGGGAAAGAATGCCTCGCTGATGCCTTTCGCTTATGGGAATGGCGGGGTCGGGTTGAGCTACCGGTGCAGTTTCTGAAAATGTCTGAAGCAGAATTTACAGAATTGGAGAATGAACAGAATTAAATGGTAGTTTACTGTTTGTTAAGCAGGGCAGGATTAAGCTACCCGTGCCGCTTTTAAGGAAGTGGCTAGAGTGACTAAAATACTTAGTGCAACAGAAAGCTGTCCATCAGGATATACCTAAAGAAAGAAGAGAAAAATACGGCATTTAGTCAGATGTTGTATATTTGCAAAAAAAAACATCATGACAACAGTTACAATTAACGAGCGTACAGGCAAAGGGAAGCTTTTAATGGAAATGTTGCGCAAATTTGAAAACGATGGCTTTGTCTTCATTGGAAAAAAACCGAATCCGGAAACTAAAAGGGCAATTGCTGACATTAAAAAGGGCAAAGTAACAAAGTGCGACAGCGTTGATGATATGATGAAAAAGCTCAATTCATGAGGTTTTAAGTTTCTTTTGGAACTAAGTTTAAACGCGACTTTAAAGCGATCAAAAGACACGGCTATCCTCTGGAACAATTAAAAGAGGTTTTTGATTATCTTGAAAATGGCGGAGTACTTCCGGGGAAATATAATCCGCACAAACTTTCAGGAAGTTACGCCGACTGTTGGGAATGCCACATAAAGCCTGATTGGTTGCTCATATGGGAGTGTGATGAAAAACTGAAAGAAATAAGATTTATTCGCACTGGAACACATTCAGATTTATTTTAGAAATTCGGACAAGAGGGCATCAAGTCCATAGAGCCATACAGAGGAGGCTGGTACAGTATTGCACGGTGGGCTCTCTATTCGCTAGTGCCATCGGCACGACCGGCACTGTAACCAAGGGTTTTAACCCATGGAAGTACAAAGAGCTGATGAATCTAAGTGCTATAGGTACGACAGCGGCTTTCATCGCTTACAACCTGCCAATATTTGGACTTTGCGTTCTTTTGCGTCTTTCTTTGCGTTCTTTGCGTGAACTTTTTTTGTTTATTTACAGGAGTTCAAAAGTCTGTATTGTTCTCACGTTTGGAACCAAAAATTAGCTAATCATGCAAAAGATATCCATTTCTGAAGCAC
>JBBIUJ010000390.1:0-3886 GCA_037440345.1 Prolixibacter sp. | reverse complement strand
CCGAGCCCAACACGCCCACTACGCAAGGAATTTCCATGCGCAGGGCAACTGGCTGACCATGGAGATCTCCGGATTGGCTACTGTTGCCTCCTCATGGCCTGAGTTTACCGAATCGCCTGCCTGGATGGAATATTCCATCAATACCATGACTGCCAGCATGAAGGAGCAGGTCTATCCCGATGGCGTTCAGACCGAACTAACCTCCAGTTATCACCTGGTCGCACTCTCTAATTTCAAACTTTTTGCCGAAATCTGCAGGAAAAACAGGGTCTCACTACCGGAGTACTATACCAAAACATTGGGAGACATGTGGAACTATCTGGCGCTGATCATGCGTCCGGATGGTTATGGCGTTCTGAACAACGATGCCGACCTGATTAACAACCGCGAAAATATTCTCAGAGAGGCGGAGACCTACCAGCGCCCTGATTGGACCTATATTGCCACCAACGGCAAAAGCGGAGCCCTGCCCAAAACCGGCCCTTCCTATATTTTTCCCTATGCCGGACAACTGATCTCAAGAAGCGGTTTCGGAAGCGAAGCACAATGGTCATTTTTCGACATCGGGCCGTGGGGTACCGGGCATCAGCACAACGATAAACTTCATTTGTCAATTTTTGCTTTTGGCAGGGACCTGTTGGTCGATGCCGGAAGATTTGCCTACCGGGGCGAAGTTGCCACCAAATTCAGAAAATACGCGACCGGCAGTTTTGGCCACAATGTCGTTCTGGCAGATGGTAAAGGACAGGCGGATGGTCCAAAGCAGACAGAATCCCCGTTGGTCGAAAATCTATATTCAATAACCAAGGAATATGATTATGGATCCGGTACATTCAGCAAATTTGCAGGTATCGAAGGCACTTTCTCCCAAACTCGTTCGATGGTTTATGTCCGGGGTGAATTCTGGATCGTAGCAGATCAGCTTAAAACCGATCGACCCCGAATCATCGAAACCCTCTGGCACTGGCATCCGGATTGTAAAGTACAGTCTGAAAAGGATGGCAGGGTCGTAACGCATAACCAACACGGGAACCTGCAAATCATTCCGGTCGATGCGCCGGAGTGGAAAATTTCACTTGTCAAAGGGCAGGAAAATCCTTACATTCAGGGATGGTACAGCAAAGAATACAATATCTTTGAACCAAATACCACGACAGTTTATTCGCAACAGCTGAAAGCGGATGAAACCTTTGTTTGGATCCTGTGGCCTTCAGAAGGAAAAGCTCCGCCCATTCAGGCAAAGATAGTATCGAAAGAGGCCAACTCCGTTAAAGTTCGCGTTTCTGTGACAGGAAAAGGGTCGTGGGAAGTTGTAGTTCCGTTTATAAACAGCAAAAATGTGTTGGTAAAGACATCCTTAAAATGAAGACTTTCTGTACATTACTTTCCTTTTTCATCCTGTTTCCGTTATCTATTTCCCTTTCTGCTTGTAAAAAGTCAGGTTCAACTGCCGTTGATGATCAGGGAACGCCACCGACCGTTAAATTGACCGGAATTCTGTCAACCCTGAAACTCTCCCATCCCAGGTTATTGCTTACTGACACCCGTCTACAGGAATTGAAATCATTGAGCTTTGCCGATACCAGATTAAAAAAGTACGCCGACGATGTTGTTGCGCAAGCCGACAAAGATCTGAACAAAGCCATCATCGAACACATTTTGATAGGTCCAAGATTGCTTGACAAAAGTCGCGAATGTTTGGGCCGCGTATACAACCTTGCTTTTGCCTATCGCTGGACTGGCAATGAAAAATACCTTTCCGGCGCAATCTCGAACATGAAAACGGTGTGCGCCTTTGCCGACTGGAATCCCTCCCACTTTTTGGACGTGGCCGAGATGACCCACGCCGTCGCCATTGGGTATGACTGGCTCTACAATAAAATGGATATGTCGACCCGCGATTACATCAAATCCCGGTTGATCCTCCTCGGACTTGAAGAGGGGAAAAAGGCTTATGCCGCCAATGCATGGTGGGCAAAATCCGAATTTAACTGGAACCAGGTATGCAACAGCGGACTTTTGATCGGTGCACTTTCTGTGGCCGAAACCAATCCTGATATAGCGCTCAACATCCTTCCAAAAGCGATCGAAAACCTGCCCTATGCCCTCAAATCCTATGGTCCCGACGGCGTTTGGAGCGAAGGCCCAGGTTACTGGGGCTATGCCACCGATTATACCTGTTACGGCATTTCAGCCCTGCAAACTGCCCTGGGCGATACTTTCGGACTTACCCAGCTTCCAGGGATGGATATAACCGGTTACTTTCCCATCTATTCGGCCGGTCCGACGGGATACATGCTCAACTATGCCGATGCAGGCGAAAAATCAAAACTAGGGGCGCCACATCCGGAAATGTGGCTGGGCGGAATTTACAACAACAACCATTTCTCAGATTTTTTACACGATCAACTGGTTGGCAGTTCCGCCAATGTTTATGACATCATCTGGTACCGCCCATACGCCAACTCAGCAGCCCAAAGGGATTTGGACAAATATTTTGGCGGCAGTGTCGCGCTCTATTTTTCACGAAGCTCGTGGTCAGATCCGAATGCCTTGTGGATCGGGATCAAGGCGGGATACAACAAAGTCAACCATGCCCATCTCGATCTGGGCAATTTTGAAATGGATGCGTTGGGCGTTCGCTGGGCGCGCGACCTGGGTTCGGACGATTACAACCTGCCGGATTATTTCGGCGCCAAACGGTATACCTATTACCGGCTCGAATCCATCAGCCATAACCTTCCTTTGCTAAACGGCCAAAATCAGCGTGAAGATGCCACCTCCAGATTTATCAGGCACGCCGAAGCTGTAACCGAACCTTTTTCGATTATCGATCTTACCGAGGCATACAAGGACAATGCAAGTTCCGTACAGCGAGGGATGAAAGTAGTCGATGGCAGAAAATCCATCCTGATCCAGGATGAATTCACCCTGACCAAATCATCTGCCATCTCCTGGGGAATGACGACCGATGCAACCATTCAACTCATCAATGCCAAAGAGGCCGAACTTACCCTAAACGGGAAAAAACTGACGGCCAGAATACTTGCTCCATCAACAGCCGATTTCTCCATTGAATCGGCGCTGCAGCCTGCTCCCCAGAAAACGAATGCCGGTGTAAGCCGGTTAATGGCAAAAACAGCCGCTACAACCGGAAATGTGACATTCTCCATTCTGCTGGCTCCGCAATGGACAACCGGCAAAAGCGCCTATTCAACTGTAACACCCATATCGAAATGGTAATTGTCAGACATTTAACATTTCACAATGAAAAGAAAACCTTGAAATACCCATCCCGACTTGTCGGGACCAACCGAATCCGCCAGTTGGCGGATGGCTATTAGCTTCGCTGATCTTCGATTCCATTTGACCGCTAAAAAACAAAATATAAACAGATGAAAAATTCTATAAAAAACGCACTGATCGGCTTTGTTCTGGGATTGATCGTCATGTTCGTTCTCGACATGATTTTCCATTTCAACAATTCTATTGAAACTCAATTAAAAAGGGAAATGAACAAAACTCAAAACAAAATTGAAAACATTTTCAAATGAGTAGACTTGTTCGTCTAGTTCGATTGAAAGTAAAGATGTCGCCACTATGTGGCTTAATTTTTTCCTTATGAATATATCTACAAAGATTAAGCTGCTACGCAGCACTTTCAAAAGCAACAGAGCCGATATGTCTTTGTAGATAAATGTGTTCAACAGAGCGACATAGTTGCGTTATCTCTGTAAATAAATGTATTCAACAGAGCAACAATGTTGCAATATCTCTGTAAATTAATGTATTCAACAGAGCAATAATATTGCAATATCTCTGTAGATAAATGTGTTCAACAGAGCAACAATATTGCAATATCTCTGTAGATAAATGTTTTCAACAG
>JBBIUJ010000389.1:0-3920 GCA_037440345.1 Prolixibacter sp. | reverse complement strand
CACTGGCAATGAAAAAGATATAAAGTTTATCCCAGTACAACTACCCCACAATATGCTGACTGTGACTCGAGATGAGACCGACTATGGGTGGTATCGCACAACCGTTCACCGGAAAACAGCCGGAGAGGTAACACTTGCAGCCCGGGTTTCAGATCGGTTATCGGTATGGGTCAACGGAAAGTTCATTGGAACGGTACCTGATCGACTGCTTGAAAATCGTAACCTTAGCGGTGCCTATGTTCCTAACGAGAGTAATCCGGAGAACTTCGCTTTACAGATCAAAATACCGATGATTGAGGGAGAAAACAATATTCTTTTGCTAGTAAGTACGTTGGGTATGATAAAGAACGATAAAATGATTCAATTGCCAATGTCGGAAGAACGGCAAGGGCTGCTATCACCTGTGTATTTGGATGGAAAACCGATTGACCAGCCGTGGAGCATTACCTCTGGTATGGAAGGCGAGCGTAATCGTTGGTATACTTCAGGGGGAGCCAAAACAGCAAACTGGAAATCCTTTGTAAAACCAGCTCAACTTTCATGGTACAGAAGTTCTTTTACTTTAACGTCCAAAGAGATTTCCGGTGACCCATGGATGCTTGATGCCGATGGACTTAGCAAAGGAATGATATGGGTCAATGGCCACAATATCGGAAGGTATTGGCAGGATGCAGGGCCACAACGCTATTATCATGTGCCTTCCGCATGGCTAAAGACTGGCGCGAATGAGTTGGTTATTTTCGAAGAGAATTATGGAACTCCTCAAAAAGTGACCTTGGTACGGCGGCATCTAACTATGGAGTCGGCAATTGTCAAAAACTAATCGTTATCATGATTAATTCTTTGAGCCAATTCCTCCTGAAAAAAAGGTTGCTGTCAACCGTTCAGAAGACCAGATGGAGTTGATCTGGAAAAACCTGAAATTGAAAACAAATATAAAATCTTACGCATGAAATCCTTACGGTTGCACTTTTTAATGATAGCTGCACTTCTTGGTATGAACCTTTCAGCCAAAGAGATTTACATTTCCACCAAAGGGAGCAATCTTAATCCGGGAACAAAGGTTCAACCATTGGCCAATTTGGAGGGGGCACGCGATTTGATCAGACAATTGCGGAAATCCGGTAACCTGAACGAAGAAGTTCGCGTGTTGGTTGACGATGGAATGTATTATATGACCGAGCCTTTGCTGTTGACTGATCAGGACTCCGGAACAGAGACATTCCCCCTGATTTTTACTGCGGAAAAGGGAGCCAATCCGGTATTTGTTGGAGGTATTCTGATCAAAAACTGGATAAAAATTTCAGATAAGGTTTGGAAAGCCAACGTTTCTGAGGTAACCCGTTTTGGTTTATATTTCGAACAGCTTTATGTGAACGGGAAACGTGCTACGCGTGCCAAATCGCCCAACCAGGGTTTTTATTTTCTGAAAAGTGTAGATGAAACCGTTATTTCAAAAGGGAAAGGACGTATGCCGGAAATGGCTGTTCAAAAACTGAAAGTTTTCCCTGAAGCTGTTGCCGATTTTTCCAGATTCACGAAAACTGATTTTGAGGATGCCGTGCTGACCCTCTACCACAAATGGGACAACACACGCAAGCGAATTTCAGGATTCAGTGCCGACAGTTCATCAGTGTTTACTGTCGGAGGAGGCATGAAACCCTGGAACAGGCTGGATAAAAAAAACCGCTATACAATTGAGAACTTCAAGGCTGCTCTTGATACAACCGGGGAATGGTACCTGGAGAGATCCGGCGATTTATTTTACATCCCGGCAGAAGGTGAGGACCCCAACCTACAAAAGATATATGCGCCGGTGACCGACCGATTTGTGACCTTACAGGGCAATCAGGAAACAGGAAAGAAAATACAGTACATTCGATTTGAAAATCTACGGTTCGAGGTGGCCGGATACCGGATGCCACTTTGGGGAAACGAGCCTGCCCAGGCTGCATCGCCGGTTGATGCAACGATTATGGCCGACTATGCAAAAAATATAGATTTTGTAAACTGCGAAATATCGCAAACAGGAACCAGCGCTATCTGGCTGCGAAAAGCCTGCATCGATTGTTCCATTCAGCACTGCTATTTGCACGATTTGGGTGCAGGAGGTATCAAAATTGGGGACCTCCGCATACCGGACAATGAAACCGGGCTGACCCAACGCATAATGATCGACAACAACATCATCCGCTCTGGCGGTTATGTTTTCCCTTGCGCTGTGGGTGTTACTATATTTCAGGCAAGCGATAATCAGGTTATACACAACGAAATTGCCAACTTCCGCTATTCCGGGGTGTCAGTCGGCTGGGTTTGGGGTTACGCGCCCAGCCCCAGCAAACGCAATATCATCGAATTCAATCACATTCATCACCTCGGCTGGGGCGAACTGTGCGATATGGGCGGTGTGTACTGTTTAGGCAAGTCGGAAGGAACTACAGTGAGCAATAATGTGATCCACCATATCTATTCGTTCGATTACGGCGGCTGGGGATTGTATACCGACGAAGGATCAACAGGCATCCTGATGGAAAATAACCTTGTTTATGCCTGCAAAAATTCAGGCTTTCATCAGCACTACGGGAAAGAGAATACCATCCGCAACAACATTTTTGCCGCCAACATCAAAGCCCAGTTGCAGGCGTCACGAGTAGAAGAGCACCTTTCCTTCAATTTTACGAACAACATTGTTTGGTTCAACTCCGGCACTTTACTGAGCAACCGCTGGAGTCAGTTTAAGATTAATTCCGACAAAAACTGCTATTGGGATGCACGGACCAAAGATGTGCGCTTCGATCAACTTTCCTTCAAAGAATGGCAGGCATCCGGGAAAGACCACAATTCAATCATTGCCAATCCTGAATTTGCCAATCCGGAGGCGTTTGACTTCAGGATAAAAAATAAAGCGATGATGAAGAAAATCGGGTTTAAACCTTTCGATTATTCACAGGCAGGGGTTTATGGAACGGAAGTGTGGAAAGCCTTGGCCAGATTTGATCCTGTTCTTGCTGAGAAATATGATGAAGTTGTCAAAAAATTTGAAAAATAAAATAATCATCATCATGAAAAAATCAAATTTGGTTTTACTGCTGGTTGTTTTGGTGTGCAATCTGGTAATTGCGCAAGGTAATTTCAAAATCATACCTGCTAAAAATCTTAAGAATTGTGATATTGGTAACCCTGCACTCACAGGGCAAATCGATTGTACTGAAAAAACCTTTGAAATCTCAGCGGGCGGTTCCGACATTTGGGGAAAACGTGACGAGTTTCACTTCAGTTATAAAAAACTAAAGGGTGATTTCGATTTTAGTGTTCAGATTTTAAGTTTAAGTAAAGCAAATCAGTACACAAAAGCGGGAATCATGGCCCGGGTCGATTTAACTGATAATAGTCAACATGTCTATTATCAGATTTTTCCTGATAATACGCCTCGAAATAAAAATAATGGCGGTTGTGAGTTTCAATACCGCCGTGAAAAGGGGGGTGAGATGAAAGCCATTTATCCCGATCCGGTAACGGCAGGTAATCAGTTCGATGTGACTTTCCCATACACATGGATCCGGCTTAAACGACAAGGGGACATTTTTGAGTCGTATATCAGTCATGACAACAAAAGTTGGAAACTTTATACTACTTACCATCAAAAAATGCCAAAGCAATTATTCGTCGGCCTGGCAGTAACTTCCCATAATAAATCAGCGTTGGCAAAAGCCGGATTTGGGTCAATTCGGGCTAAATAGCCCAAGATTATGAAATCAAAATCTTAACATAAGATAGATAGTCTGCAATGAAATTTCAAAATATTACCATAGTTTCTCTTTTCGCCTGCATTATTGCCGGGATTTGCAATAATACATATGGGCAGGATTGGAGTAGCTATGAGGCGCGCAGGAGTTGGCTTCTCAACCTACCCTGGCCGG
>JBBIUJ010000388.1:0-3942 GCA_037440345.1 Prolixibacter sp. | reverse complement strand
CAAGTCCTTCGCCCAAACCAAAAAGCATTGGTTCAGAAAGATCAATGCCGAGTTGTCGCAACAAAGTGCCCGTTGCAGTTGTTTCGCAATGTTGTCCGTCGAATGGGATTATGTTTTCTATTATCATGGGTTGGAGTGATATGGTTTTTAGCTAACTTCTAACGACTCACACGCTCTCCTCGCCAGTTGGGGATTCACTGTTATTATTCTCAATTATTTCTCTTTTGTTGAACTAATCGATAAAGCTTCTCTTTATCTTCTTTGATTCTAGGATCGATCTTTTCTACTGATTTGTCAGGATAAACGAGCAGCGCATGTGGAATACTATGTGCATCATATTTATCCTCAATTTCTTTTACATGGCCGGTTGAGAATAAGCTTCGCCATGGTATGCTGTTGTCTTTCATTAATTTTTTCCAATTTTCAATATTATTCTTGTATTCATCGACAGAAATATAGACCAAATTGAGATTGGTATTCAAATCATTATAAATATCTTTAAGCATTGGGATTAATTTGTGGCAGTGACCACACCAGGATGCCGAAAATATTAATAAATTGAATTTTGTGGAATCCATAATTATTGGTTCCAATAAACCTGAAGCAGTATTGGTTAACGAAACATTCTCAAAAGCTGATGTATAGAGCCTAATATAACTGCCAATGCTCTTGCCGCAACTTGAAGTCCTGTTTCTTTCTGAAAAGTTATAAAAGATCTTTTTTGCATCATTAATGCTTTTAATATCCCTGACCATTTCATTAAACATATTCATGAGATAATTTGAATCAGGGTATTTTCGGGTGATAGAATCTTTTTCTGCAAGAGAAGCTTCATAATTTGCCATATCCAGGAAATTGAATGAGCGAAATTTCATGCTCAATTCCAACTCAGTATCTTTCCCCTTGAAATCGACCTTGTATAAATCCTCTGAACGGGAGAGGCCATCAACAATTGTTGTATCGTTTACCATAAAATAACCCCCATCTCCACGAACTCCTTTACGTCCTGATGTTTCACGATAAGTCGCTTCCACATTGGGATTTTTTTTGTCAAAAACATAATTGTAGTGAGATGGATCATTTGCAGCAATACCCTTAAATTTAACGCAATAAAGAGTATTCGTATTTAGATCAAAAGGCCTGTAAAGGAGGACATAATTTTCAGCTACTTCATCAATTGAATCGGGGATGCTAAATGCCCATTTGTAACCATCGGTAGTTTTACCGGGAAAGAATTTGGCGCTCGTTGAATGATTTGGTCCCCCCACATCTACTCTAAAGGTTAATTGATCGTATTTCTTTCCGTTCAGTTGTATCGTGATCGTCCTGATTGAGGATTGAGAAGACTTGTTTGCTTGATTATTACAGCCGGCAATAATAATTGCCAGTAAACAAATAACAATGACTTTTCTTTTCATGATTAGGCAGTTTTTGGATAATAGTGCGTTACGTATTAACGTTATATTTTAGATTCCCCTAATTTATGTAAAATACTGCTGAAAGGCAAATTGCTAGGAAGGATTTGAGAAAAGAAGAGTAGGGAAATTAAAAAATCCCAGGATAGACTAGGCCAGTTAAATAGGGTGTTTTACTGGGGGTGTCAGGCCACTTTGATATTTATCTCCTGTCCATATTTAATTATTTCATTAACAAGAGGATTGGATGTTTCAAATTCGCTTTCCCTAAAAGGATGTGGTTCGATACGACTGTCAATTTTACGTCTCAGTCTCATCAATTCCAATTGCATGTCAATGAGGTTGCTATAATCTTTAAAAATTACAGCAATATCGATATCGCTATCTTCAGTGAAGTTTCCTTTTGCATAGGAACCAAAGAGGATTATTCTAATATAATTGTAATTTTCTTTTACAGCACCCGCATACTTTTGCGCAATATTTATAGCATCTGCTTTATCCATGATCTTAAAATTTTGATTTTCTCAATCCATTCTTCGGCAAACTCTTCGGTGCAAAGCAAATAAAACTCCCTTTTAAAATCATCGTAACGTGCATTGAGGTTAAATGAAGTTATTTTATCAAGCCAGTCAGATTGTTCATCCGTCAACTCAATTCCACTAAGCTCAGCTAATCTGTATAAGTTGTGGAGGAATGGCGAATGCTTTTTGTACTTGTCTACATAAACGGCTTTAAGTAATTTCTCTATTGATATGTGACCTAAGAACAAAGACCATCCATATGATTTTGAGTGGTATAGACTTAACATTGTTTGAAAGTCTTCGTCAGAAGTTTCAACCCAGTGCTTGACTATTTTATCAACATCAATATTTGATTTTTCGTTACTCATTAGCCTAAAAATTAGTCAAATATACAAATTTTAGCGTCTGATAATCTGAGCGAGTCAACTAGACTGAATGTTATTATGTCCAATAAAACCATATATACACATCCAACAGAGTGTTGTCTATGTTCAGGTTCATATTGCTCGTAATCATAAAAGTATTAAATTTATTCTTTAAAGATGATTGTCTGTGCAAACAATATTTTATACCTTCCAATGAAAAAATTCTTGCTCGCATATCTGCTTCTTTTGCTCCCCGCTTGCCTGCTTGAGGCCCAGCCTACCAATTGGAAACAGGGAATTCTTGTGGATGAGTTCATCTATACCGAGGCTCCCTATCCCTCCTGTCATGCTGCCACTATTGTCGAGACCCCTGGCGGACTGGTAGCCGCATGGTTTGGCGGCACCGCCGAGCGAAATCCCGATGTGGGCATCTGGGTGAGCCGTCACGAAGGCGGTAAATGGGGCACGGCAGTTGAGGTTGTCAACGGTGTTCAAAACGATACGCTGAGATATCCTACCTGGAATCCGGTTTTGTTTCAGGTTCCGAAGGGTGAATTGATGCTGTTTTACAAAATCGGACCTTCACCATCGGCCTGGTGGGGAATGGTGGTTAAATCGAAAGACAATGGCAAAACATGGGGCAAACCGGAAGCTTTGCCAAATGGGAATATCGGTCCGGTGAAAAATAAGCCAGTTATGCTAAGAAACGGAACGATCCTTTGTCCTTCGAGCACAGAAGGCAAGGAGGGGTGGCGGGTGCATTTTGAGTTTTCCACCGATTTTGGGAAAAGCTGGCAAAGAAGCGCCCCGATCAACGATGGGCAGACGATCAAGGCCATCCAGCCAAGTATCTTAACCTACCCGGATGGAAGCCTGCAGATACTCTGCCGCAGCAGAAGCAGGGCAATCGTTGAGTCAAGGTCCACTGATAATGGCAAAACATGGAGTACTTTGGCATTAACCTCATTGCCGAACAACAACTCCGGCACCGACGCTGTAACCTTGAATGATGGCCGTCAGCTGCTGGTGTACAACCATGTTCTTCCCCCTGAGGGAAAGGATAAGGGAGACAGGACACCCCTGAATGTCGCAGTTTCGAAGGATGGAAAGAACTGGTACGCCGCCCTTGTCCTGGAAGATTCCAAAATAAGCCAGTATTCCTATCCGGCTGTTATCCAGACTTCTGACGGAATGGTGCACATCGTCTATACCTGGCGGCGCGAAAGGATCAAACATGTGGTGGTCGATCCGGCAAAATTGGTATTGAAGGAGATAAAGGATGGCGTTTGGCCGGAGTAATATCAATGTCCGTTAAATACCAGATACAACGCCACCATCACCGCAGCCAGTGATCCCCATAACATCCAAACCTGTTTGGTGGGTTTGACAAGTTCCCCATGGATCGCCGAATGTTCAAAGACTTTCCCATTGGGATCGGTCAGGGAGATGATCACAGCCGAAACCATCAAAACAGCGAAAATGTAAAACGAAAGCAGCAGGTAATGTGGCCAGAAGCTGTATTTGTCGGCCGTGAAAATCCACAAGTAGAGCACTCCCGTACCCAGACTAAAGGCAGAACCCGCCGAGAGGATCAGGTTCACAGCCCTTCTGGTGGTGCGCTTCCAGAATACCGTCAGCAGG
>JBBIUJ010000387.1:0-3959 GCA_037440345.1 Prolixibacter sp. | reverse complement strand
TAAATCCCTTTCATTCTGGTAATAAAAATTACGAAATGTATATTTTTCGTGATTTTTCTTCGAGTTAATGTCGGTGGTATCACCTGAATTCTCTCTCTCAGCGATAAGTTTCAAATCTACAACATGCTCATTCTTAGTACTATCCGCTTCATAATACAAAATATTCTTGGTGGATTTATAAAATCCTTCGTTTTGAAATTTTTTTAGCAACCGTTGGCTCTCACTACCAAGAAGATCGGAATCAAAGAGTGAATTAGGCTTAATCAGGCTCTCCTTGTCAGGTTTTTGCATCAGGGCCCTCAGCGAATCATCTTTGATATCAGTTTGGTATAGTCGGATGAGGTAAGGTTGGTGGGCTGTGATGTAATAATGGACCTCAGCACTACGATTTCCCTTCAATATCGTGCTATCCTTTACTTCGGCATTGTAGTATCCCTTGTTGTGCATGAACCGCTCAAATTCCAGTTTGGTTTTTTGTGTCAGATAGGGGTCATAAATGACGGGCGCTTCTCCGATTCTTTTGAGCCAATCATTCTCCTTTTTTTTGGGCGACAGGTTGTACAACCCGAGATGAAATCTCCAAAACCCAAGGATTCGGGTATTTGGTTTCTGTTTCTGATAACTTTTAAGAATGGTCTTGTCAATATCTCTCTGGTCCAGATCAATTTTTACTTTCGAAAGGAGGTATTCATTGTCAGGTACATATTTGTTAGTCTGACAACCTGCCACCCAGAAGGAGATCAGGACAATCCATATCAAGACGGGCCTATGTAAAGGGATACACTTCAATTTCGAACTTTTAAAAACTAAAACAAAGATAATCAACCCTGCTAATTAAAAATGGATTATTTTTGGGCTAAATAATGGGAAAACCGAATGATTTCAAGGCAAAAGATTGATTTTATCCATGGATTGGTGCGCAAAAAAGAGCGCGATTTGGCTGGTTGCTTCGTTGCCGAAGGTGAAAAACTGGTTATTGACCTGCTAAGGACTACCTTGAATCTTAGGGAGATTTACTGTACCCAGGAGGGATTGTCTTCTATTCAATCCAGACGGATAAAGTTGGAAGCAATTCCGATTTCAGGGAAGGAGATGGAGCGAATTTCCGCTTTTAAAAGTCCCTCTTCCATTTTGGCATTGTTTGAAATTCCCAAAAGCAAAAGTGTAGGTAACGATACCTTTGACGGGCTCAATTTAGTACTGGACGGAATTCAGGATCCCGGTAACCTGGGAACAATTATCCGGACTGCAGATTGGTTTGGCATTTCCAATCTCTTCTGTTCACCCGATTGTGCCGATCTTTACAACCCCAAATGCGTTCAATCCACCATGGGAGCCCTGGCCCGGGTGGAGGTACATTACCTCAATCTTTCCGGACTGCTACAACAGGCAACGGATATTAATATTCCAGTATATGGAACATTTATGACGGGCGAAAATCTATACACAACAGAACTGACCGAAAAGGCGCTTGTCATTATGGGAAGTGAAGGAAGAGGTATCTCACCGGATCTTGACCGGTTCCTGACCAAAAAAATCTCCATCCCGGCTTTCCCTGCAGGCAGCAGTGAACTGGAGTCGATGAATGTCGCGGTTTCCGCCGCTATTGTATGTGCGGAATTTCGCAGAAGGGTTCAAAAGTTCAACTACGGATTATTGTAACAGGCAAACAAGTCAGCCTAAATTATCATGGAGGTTGATAGCTATTCGTGCATTTTCAGTAGGGAAAAATAAAAAGTGCATCCATTTTTCCCATCACTGATTACCCCAACTTCGCCACCAAGCTTATTCCCAATTCGCCGGACAATTGAAAGCCCTAATCCATGTCCAAGTCTTTCTGAAATATGTCTGTCAATACGGCTGAAATCTTTAAAAAGTGTAGCCTGCTCATCCTGGCTAAGGCCTTCTCCATTGTCCTTAACCCAATATCTAACATAACCATCCAGATCATCCGCACCGACTTCAACAATCGGGGGAGTACCGCCATATTTTATAGCGTTACTCAGGTAATTAACCCATATTTCTTCAACCCACGGTGCATAACCAAGAGCAATAGGGAATGTTTTCGACCGTATAATCTCAACACCAGGAGAATTGACATTAATCACCCTGGAAAAAGCGCAATCAACTATTCCATCCATATCAAGCGGCTTCAATTCTATTGTATCCTGATTGCGCACTTTAGCCAGAAGAAGTAATGCATCTACGATCTCCATCATTTTAACGGCGCCTTGACTAATAGACTCATATAAAGCCTCCCTTTCACTACTTGGTAAATCATTTTCTTTTAATAAATCAATAAAACTCCATTGTATACCCAATGGACTTTTTAAATCGTGCGCTACAGTACGTGCAAATGAGTCAAGTTCATCCTGTGTATTTTTTAGGTCTGTAATATCATAAAACAATATAATCTCCCCGGCTATTTCATTCGTGTTTTCAATTAATGATGTGATTTGAATTTCATAGATCCGTTTATCTCTTCCAACTTCTATCTCAATCTTCCTTTCTTTAAGATTATTATCCGTCATTAGATCTTTATACGCCGGGAGCAACTGCAAAAGTGGCATGCCAAGTACTTTATCCTGCGAACAACCGATAATATGCTCAGCTGCTATATTCATTTCCAGTATCCTTGTCATCTTATCAATGATAATAACACCACTTTTAATATTTTTAAACACCAAATGGTGCGCTACAGGAACTAAATCAAAAAGTCTTCCCCGCCTCAAAAGCAGAAGGCAGATAATCCCCGCTATCGTAAATGTGAGGGGGGTCGGATCGTATGGGGAAATGGGATTTTTGCCGGTAATATACAGAATGTTTGGAATGATCAGGAACACTGCGGATGAAACAATTGGAATTACTTGTCTTCGATATACGCCAGGACTGTTTAATATTGCTGCAATTAGAAGAATACCCCCGGTTAATATCATTATATAACCATAAATTGCCCACAAATAAAACCCAAAATTGTACTCTTTTACAAATCGAATTAGCCCATCTTCAAAGGCAAGTCCATAGGATTTATAAAAAAAGCCATGTTGTTCAATGGTCAGAACCTGAATAAACGTTATCAATGGGATGAGTGCAAGCAAATAAAATGTTCTTTTTGTCAGCCACCGGTTGTATTGTGTATAAGAAATTGCGAACAATACCCAAAAATATGCTGAGGCTATGTTCCCAAGATATTCGATCCGCAACATAATCAGTTTCCACGCCAGATCTGTGTTGAAAAACCCCAAAAGATGTCCCAATGTCCAAAAACCAACCCCCAGGGCCATTAAGCTAAAGTAGGTTGCCCCTTTGGCAGGGCGCATCCTCCATCCCAGAATGGCAAGGATAAAAGAAAGTATTGCACCCAATAAATAAAAATAGAAATATGGTGTGATTTGCCAGGTATGCATGATACAATACTTTAATTTATAAGAAGGGGTCTATTATCTTTGTAGGCTAACCAAAAGTATTTTATTCCTCCGAAAGCAGTTCGGGTATTCTTACCCTATGGTATCCTTTACTCTATCAAAAATATATATAATATCCCAAGCGATACAACAAGGAATTTATATTTTGGGAATTTATTTGGCAATAGTGTATGGCATTCCCCTGTGTTAATCATTCGATTATGCCAATAAGCATAAGTTTACCAGGTGTGAGCGTTAGAAAAGTCAAGGGATGCAATTTGAATCGACGTTTTGTGAAGCCAATGACATTGGGAGCTATCAATGGGACAGAATATTAAACTTGCATCCGAAGCCGAAGGAGGAACATTGTCTCACTTTTTCTATCCCCCTTTTCAGACTTGTGTTCTATCCGTCCGAAACGATCTAATCTCTTTTTTCTGGATTCTGCCGCGGACGGTGGTTGGCAGGTGATTCATTTACCAGGGGTTCCGCTTCGCTCCACCCCTGGCTACCAAGATTTCGCCACTACGCGGCTAAACCCCGAAGATGAATTCT
>JBBIUJ010000386.1:0-3965 GCA_037440345.1 Prolixibacter sp. | reverse complement strand
AAAAATAGTTTCAAGGCAAAAATGATAACCTATGAAGCGTGATATTATTAAAATTGATGAGGAGAAGTGTACAGGTTGCGGTGATTGCGTGCCAAATTGTCATGAAGGGGCATTGCAGATTATTGATGGGAAAGTCAGACTGGTGAGCGAATTGATGTGCGATGGGTTAGGGGCTTGTATTGGTCATTGCCCGGAAGGCGCAATTACCATCGAACAAAGGGAGGCCGAACCTTACGATGAGCTAAAAGTGATGGAAGCAATGGTCGGAAAAGGTATAAATACTGTTATTGCCCATTTAAAGCACCTCAAAGAACACAACGAAACATTCTACCTAAAACAAGGTATGGGCTATTTGATTGAACATGAATCCGTTTTGGGTTTTGCTATTCAAAATGTAAAAAATGCTGTTCATCAAACAGTTACATCTGCGAATAATCCATCCTGCGGAGGTGGTTGCCCGGGTTCGCAAACAGTTATTTTTGATCCTTCCTCACTTAGACCTGTCGGAAACATACAAACAACGCCGGCAGCTTCTCAGTTAAGGCAATGGCCTGTTCAACTCCACCTGATTAATCCCGCTGCAGCCTATTTTCAGGGATCCGATCTTCTGGTAGCAGCCGATTGTTCCGCCTTCTCTTTGGGAGATTTTCACGACAATTGGTTAAAAAACAAATCATTGGTAATTGCTTGTCCTAAATTGGACCAGGGGAAGGAGATCTATCTGACAAAACTGATTGATTTAATCGAGCAATCCAAGGTTAACACGATAACCGTCCTGATTATGGAGGTACCTTGCTGTGGAGGATTGCTGCAACTGGTACAAATGGCAGTACAGCGTTCGGCAAGAAAAGTTCCGGTCAAGGCTGTTACCGTCAGCATCAAGGGAGAAATCTTACATGAACAATGGGTTTAGTAATTTGATGGTAAATTGCTAAAATACAATGTGTTTTAATTTATAATCATTGATGTTAATTAATATTTTATGAATACAATGTACAACATATATTACAAAACATTTGTAAAGATATCGCCACAATGTGGCTTAATTTCCATTTCATAAATAATTCTACAAAGATTAGGCTGCTACGCAGCTTTGATTGTGCAACGTAGTTGCTATATTTTTGTAGATGAGCATATTATATAATGTTTAAAGCAACGTTGTAGCGATATCTAATTATATTTTAATTTTAACTGGACAAATAGTTATCAATAATTATAAAATTTAAAGATGGAATCAGCAAAAATTTTCAATTTGTCTAATGATATAGACTATTCAAAAGATGCAGTTGTCAGCAAAACAATCATAAAAAAATCGGTAGGAACCGTTACGCTCTTTGCATTTGATGCAGGACAGGGATTAAGTCCGCATGTGGCGCCATTTGATGCTTTGGTACAGATTCTGGACGGCGCATGTACCTTTTCAATTGAAGAAAATCAATTTGAAATGGGCTTGGGAGATTGCATCATCTTACCCTCTGGTAAAGTACATGCAGTTGAGACTGTTGTACCATTTAAGATGTTGCTCACCATGATTAAGGCAAGCGATTTTCCGGTGCGCAGAGCTGAATGAAGCGAAAATGATTTGGTATTCGCTGTGAAATAGTGTCTCAGGGTACCCTGATATCTCATAAAAGGTATTGGTTTTGATTATCTTTGTATCAAAATCAAATGGTAATATGAAGCGTCTGGGTACCTATTTTTTACAGGGTTTGTTGTTGATCGCCCCCCTGGCGGCAACGATCTATATTGTGATACTGCTTTTTCAGTTAACGGATGGCTTGCTAAGTACCTATCTTGAGAAATATTTTCAACTTAAAATTCCTGGTCTTGGTATCTTAATTATCGTTATTTTGCTCATATTTTTGGGATTAATTGGGGAGACGATTTTTGCCAGACCTGTCAAATTGCTCATTAATAGAATTTTAAACAGAACACCCATCCTGCGGTTGATCTATACCTCTTTCAAAGACCTTTTCTCCGCTTTTGTAGGGAAAGAGAAGAAATTCCATCGTCCGGTGGTTGTTTTGGTGGATGAGCAGAACGATATTTGGCGAATGGGTTTTTTAACCAAAGATAAAATGGGTGAAATGGGTTTGGAAGGGAAAGTAGCGGTCTATTTTCCATTGTCCTACAACATCTCGGGTATTTTGTACATCGTTCCCGCGAA
Source organism: Prolixibacter sp. (assembly GCA_037440345.1). Taxonomy (GTDB): domain Bacteria; phylum Bacteroidota; class Bacteroidia; order Bacteroidales; family Prolixibacteraceae; genus CAINVV01. The sequence continues at coordinate 1,798 of JBBIUJ010000386.1, read as the reverse complement.
TAGGGTCAAACCACTGAACATTTCACCGGCTGAGGCGATGAAATTTATTTTGTCAGGAGGGGTTTCTGAAATGGATGGCTTAACGGATAAAATTGATTAGTTACTGACAAATTTACATCCACTATTTTTGGTTTACTTTTTGCTGTTTACAATTGGTTAAATTTTAAAAACGAAGTTATGATCTTGATTATTTTTATAGGATTTGCACTGGCCAGTTGGTTGGTAAGTCATCAGTTGAAAAGCAGGTTTGCCGAATATTCCAAAATACCTACAGCGAACGGCATGTCTGGGAAAGAGGTCGTTGAGAAAATGCTGCGGGACAACAATATTTATGGCGTCAAAATTGAATCGGTAGAGGGAGAGTTGACCGATCATTACAATCCGGCCGATAAAACGATAAATCTCAGTGAAGAGGTCTATTACGGTACCAATGTAGCAGCAGCTGCAGTTGCCGCCCATGAAACAGGACATGCACTTCAACACTCCCAGGCATATGCCTGGCTTGGGTTGCGTTCTTCACTCGTGCCTGCCGTAAGTTTCAGTTCAAGATACATGCAGTGGATTTTACTGGGTGGAATTTTGCTGATCAATACCTTTCCCGCGCTTCTATTATTTGGCATTTTCCTCTTCGCCATGACCACGCTCTTTAGTTTCATCACATTACCCGTTGAAATAAACGCAAGCAACAGGGCCTTGGTCTGGTTGCAAACCAGTGGCATTACTACCACCCAGACGCACGAGAAGGCTGAAGATGCGTTGAAATGGGCCGGATATACCTATGTGATTGCAGCTTTGGGATCATTGGCAACCTTGTTGTATTACATCTCCATTTACATGGGCAGGAGAAATTAATCAAATTGCAATTCTTTCCGCTACGGTGAGATTTGACCTTTTGGTTTTAATATCATTTATATTTGATTTTATCAAATTCTCAGCAACCAATTCCGCGATATCTTTCACCTGGCTTTCAGAAAACTTAGCCAGGCTCTTTTTGCATAGCGGGCAGGCAGTAGCTATACAATCGGGATTGTTCTGATTCAGGTATCCGGCAGTTGACTTTTGTAACTGTTCCCGTTCCTCCATTGAGATGGTAAGATGCCCCAGGCTTCCCCCACAGCACAGGGATTTCTCAAATGCTTCTTCGACTTTGATCAAACTTCCCAGATTAGTAAGAATCTCTCTAGGTTGAGTGTAAATACCTGATTTTCTGCCTAATTCGCAAGGGTCGTGATAAACGAGCCGTTTGTTTCCAGACCTGATGCGGATCAATCCTCCCTGGATTAATTCCAATAAATACTCACTGTGGTGCGCAATCCTTAGTTTACATTTGTAATCATCCTTGAAACTTTTGTAACAAATAGGGCAGGAGGTGACCAAAGTGTGCGCACTAGACGAATCAATGGCCTCTTTGATATTTTGTGATACCTTTTCCGCTTCTTCCAAACGACCTGCCAGTTTCAACGGACGACCACAGCAATAGGATTTTTCCTTATCCAGGAAAAGGTATTTTTCGCCGGATGCATCGAGGATCGTTTCCATGGATTTTCGAATACCGGGCGTTAAACTTCCCATGCAGCCAGCAAAATAGAGCACATTCGTTGGAGACGAATGGATGGGAATAGTTGGGTAACTACTTGAATGAATGTGTGAACCATCCTCGTGTTTTCTGCTGATTGTGCGTAGGTTCGTCAGATCTATTCCTACAGGACAGATCTCCTGGCAACGGCCGCAAAGCAGACAATTGTGGGCCATTTGAGAAACCTCGTTGCCTGCTCTCAACTCCCTGAGGAAGTAGACC
>JBBIUJ010000385.1:0-3966 GCA_037440345.1 Prolixibacter sp. | reverse complement strand
GTTTTTTTATCTTTGAATCTGCTGTGTAGTTCTGGCCCAAATCTTTGTTTTATGAATTCTTTTTCTGTAACCATACTTGGAAGTTCCTCTGCCCTGCCTACTTCACAAAGGTTTCCTACTTCTCAGGTTGTCAGGCTGAATGAACAGTTATTCCTGATTGATTGCGGAGAGGGGACACAGATTCAACTGAGGAAATATAAATTCAAAATGGGCCGGATCAACCATATTATCATCTCCCATCTTCATGGTGATCATATTTTCGGCTTACCAGGATTGATCTCTTCACTTGTACTTTATGGGAAAAAAGGCGAGTTACACATTCATGCGCATTCAGATCTCCAGCAGATGATGGAAGGGATGTTGAAATTTATGAATGAAGTGAAAGATCTGAAAATCATTTACCATCCATTGAATTTTAAAAGAAATTCTGTCATCTTTGAGGACAAGAGGATCAGGATTACCTCTTTTCCCCTGAAGCACCGAATCTCATGTTGCGGCTTTCTTTTTCAGGAACTGCCAACCGAGAGGCACCTGGACAAGCATGCCATTGAAAAGTACGATATTCCTGTTTCACAAAGGATGAACATTAAAAAGGGGGCAGACCTTATCCTTGCTGATGGAACTGTTATTGCCAATGACGAAATTTCCACTCCTGCCAATCCCACGAGGAGTTATGGATTTTGTACGGATACAGTTGCTCTCAGCAAGATCGTTCCAACTATTTCAGGAGTCGATTTGCTCTACCACGAAGCCACATTTGCGTCTGATCTTGCCGGCCTTGCAAAAAAGACCTTCCATACTACATCTGTTCAGGCTGCTGAAATTGCTGCCGCCGCATCCGTTAAGAAATTATTGATTGGACATTTCTCATCCAGGTACAAGGATATCTCATTCCTTGTTGATGAGGCCCGCGCCATCTTCCCGGAAACCTATGCAGCTAATGATGGCGATTGTTATGAATTATAGCTGAAACATTCCAAACATTTCAAACTCAGAAAACGTTTCAAACCTTTTCCTTAAACAGAAGGATCAAAGAATTCCTTGTGAAAATTTACCAGGTATAACTTCTCCTCAGCTCGTGTGAATGCTGTATACAACCACCGAAGGAATTCACGGTCGATCATTTCTGCAGTAAGATACCCATGGTCAAGGAAAACGGCCTTCCACTGTCCGCCCTGGGCCTTGTGGCATGTTACTGCATAAGAATACTTGACCTGTAATGCATTGAAATAGGGATCCTCCCTGATCTTTTTCCAGCGCTCCCTTTTGTTTCGGATCTCTTCGTAATCTTCCGAAATTGATTCAAACAATCGTTTATTCTCTTCTTGGGTCAAGGCAGGGGCTTCCGCCGAAAGAGTTTCCAGCAAGATTTTGCATTCAATCTCCAAATCCTGGTAATCAATCAACCGAAGTACAACATTGGCAAAATGAAATCCATACCGCTCCTCCTGTTTTGTAATCCTGATGATCTCGGCGATATCTCCATTGGCGATGAAATCAAGCTCTTCCAATTGCTTGGACCAGTGGTAATTATTTTTCACGATCATCAGAAGATCCCCTTTGCTGATCTGATCCTCCTGATAAAGAATGGTACGCCGTATCCCTTCGTTGAACAAATTGGCCCTTTTGTTCGAGCGGGTAATGACAATTGTCTCCTCCATCCCGATACGATTGTAACAATTGGATATTTCCTCAATCAACTGATCGCCACCGAGCTGGATTACATCCTGAATCTTTTTCATTTTGAGATGCCAAAATCCGGTAGGGGAATCTTCAAGAATCCTGTTCCTGATGGCAGTAGCATTCAGTAGGATTCCTGAATCAAGTGATTGCCTTACAACCTCTTTCAACTCCTTCTCAATAACCTCCATGCCGAAAAAGGACAACTCCTCTCTGTCCAGGGCGGGACTTACCTGCAGCCCAACTGGTGGCAACTGGGCTGTATCTCCGGAGATAATCAGCTTACAATTGAACCCGCCCAAAATATATTCGATCAGGTCGGAAAGCAGGTAGCCTGATCCAAAAACATTGTGATCCTGTGGCATGTTTGAGATCATGGATGCTTCATCCACAATAAATACGGTGTTTTTTGCCAGATTCCTGTCGAGCGAAAATTTACTCGCACCATCGGCGACGGCTTGTTGACGATAGATTTTCTTGTGAATGGTAGAGGCGGGCTTTCCACTCTGATTGGAAAGGACTTTGGCTGCCCTCCCTGTGGGTGCCAAAAGCACAAACTTGATTTTCAATTCGTCGAGTACTTTAACCAACGCACTGATGGCAGAGGTTTTGCCGGTGCCGGCATAGCCTTTCAAGAGGAACAATCGGTCTGATTCGCTACTGGATACGAATTCCGCCAGTGAGTCAATCATCTCCTTTTGACCAGGCGTTGGTTCATGGCCCAGTTTTACGATGATCAAATCGGAGATAAATTTTTTCATGAGATCGTTACCTTATTCATGGTGGAATATCCACTGTTCATTTTTGCTGTAATTTGTTAGTCTGATTCCGGGAGATTGGTCGGGCAGTTGAATTTTACCCCGAGATTTACTTGAGTCGATAATTTTTTTAAATTTGTAGATTGTCAACCAATTTATTGCACGAACAATAATAATTGACATGGCAAACATATTGATTTTTTTATTGTCATTCAATGCAATAAATTATCATAATTTGCGACCTTCTTTGAGCAGGATGCCGAATTCTCGTGACTAAGTTTGCTGCAATTAAAACTTTTAAATAGATCCAATGCACGACATCTGTTTTATCGACAAATCATTCGATCCCGAACAGACCAATTTATATCACTTATCCATCCAAATCAGTCTGGATGGATTTTCTTTTGCCATCCTGGATATACCAAAGGGAAAGTATACTGTGTTGAAATCCGCAAATTTCTTCCTGAAACGACCGAGGTTACTTTTTATGAAGGTACGGGAGTTGATGACCGAAGATGTTCACTTGAACCTGAAATATAAAAGCATAGAAATAGTCTATTCTTCCGAAAATTTTACGCTGGTACCGCAGGCATTTTATCAACAGGGATCTGCGGACAAATTTCTTGGATTCAATCATGAGATAGAGAGGGGTTTCATAGTCGATAAGACATTGCTAACCAAGGCGGAAGCTTGGTGTATCTTCAATATTCCTGAAAACTTAAAAGAATTTTTAGTGCTGAAGTTTCCGAAAGCTGTGATTCGGCACAATCTTTACCCGTTGGTAGAGAGATCATTGAAAGAAAGCAGAAATTTCCCGGAGAGGAAACAGGTGCACATTAATTTTTTTAGGTCCTATTTTGAACTGATCGTTCTCTCAGGTACGAAATTGCTGCTTTGCAATCAATTCAACTATTCAGGAGAAAACGATATTAGCTATTTTGTACTGTATGTGTTTGATCTGCTAAAACTCCCGCCGGATACCACGGAATTGGTCATTCATGGCCAGATGCGACAAACTGATCCAATTTACCAAACCTTCAGAAAGTATATCAGAAAAACCAGTTTTGCCAAACCGACCTCTCTTTTTAATTACAGTTACACTTTTAACCAGTTGCCGGATCATTATTTTACTACACTTTTGGATCTATACAAATGCGAATAATCGGAGGCGAATTGAAGGGACGGCTTTTTAAACCTGGTAAAAATTTTAAAGCCAGACCAACAACAGATTTTGCCAGGGAGAATCTATTTAATATCCTGAACAACAGAATTGATTTCGAAGCGACCAAAATTTTGGATCTTTTCGCTGGCACAGGAAGCATTTCCTTTGAATTTGCCTCAAGGGGATCCCAATCCGTTACTTCCGTGGAGATCGATCATGTTCATTATGCCTTTATTGCCTCAGTAATCAAACAACTGCAACTGGAGCAAATCATTCATCTTCTGCGGTACGATGTTTTGAAGTTTATTCCGAGGTGCACTGAAAAATATGATCTCATCTTTGCTGATCCTCCCTATCAGCTGAAGT
>JBBIUJ010000384.1:0-3996 GCA_037440345.1 Prolixibacter sp. | reverse complement strand
AAATCGGCAAACCCGCCAGGATTTTTGGAAGCATAGTTGAATAGTCCGAAACGATAGCCCATAAAGTGTTCCATCAGGGTATACTCCATTTTAAGCGGACCGCCGATAATGGTCCATTTTTTACCATCGAGGCTATAGAAGAAATTGGCGATATCAACCTTGTTGAGGAAATCGCATTCGATTTTCAAATACACTTTATTTCCTGAAAATGGTATACTTTGGATCTCATTTGGTTTATCAGTTTGGTTACTCACCATAAAAAGATACTTTACACCATCTTTGATTTTAACCCCTACCTGTCCGTATTTCCTCTGAAGGGCACATAAACCAGCAAAGTCGCCATCTTTCAGTTTCGACACATCAAGTAACGTCGAGCCGGAACATTGGGGACCAAAAGTGCGCTGGGTTAACGTGTTTCTTGATTTTACAAACGAGGTGTCGATCCGTCCTGTTTTCAGGCGTAGGTACCCTTTACGCTCCGTAACCGACCACAGGCTGTTGTCAGGATTATGGTTCCATTGCCAGACCAATGGCAGTACAGGTTCACCTTTTTTACGGGTGAACTCATCGTTGTTGACAATTCCCGGAATCAAACCTTTGCTCGCAGGTAAATCCAAAGTTTCCGGGACTTTTCCGTCGACGCCAATGACAGGCCAACCGTCAATCCACTTCATGGGCACCAAATAGGGAATGCGGCCAACTGATCCGTGGTCCTGAAATAAATAGGCAAACCAGCGGCCGTCAGGTGTATCAATGATACCACCTTGAGCGACACCTTTATCCTGTAGGGCGATACGGCCTTCCCATGGTCCCATGAGATTGTCGGCTCGGTGAACAAGCACCGTACGCATACCGCCCCGGGGCCAGGATATATTAAACAGGTAAAACTTGCCATCGTGTTTGAAAAGCTGCGACCCTTCGGCCGGAAGCATATTTGGTTCCGTTGGGGCGCTTGCATTTTGGATAAGGACCTGATTGATGCCTCCCTCTTTAACGCCTGTTAAATCTTCGTTCAGTTCAACGATTCTCAATTTTCCGCCACCAGTGATCAGGTAAGCATGGCCATTGTCAAAAACCAGCGAACAATCGTGGTAACCTGGTTTAAATTCACTCATTTTCCAAGGGCCTTTTTCAACATCGCTGGTTCTAAAAATATAGGTTTTGTCAGTAGTCTGAGCGTATGTTGCAACGTAATACATCCCATTGTGATAGCGCAGGCTACTGGCCCAGGAGCCTTTTCCGTAATTGCTTTTACCATTGATAAGGTTCAATTCGTCCATTTCGCCTAACGTATTGTAGGCATAGGATACCATTTCCCAGTTGACAAGATCCCTGGATTTCATTATCGGCACACCAGGGCTCATGTGCATGGTCGTGCTGCTCATGTAATAGGTGTCGCCCACACGAATCATTGATATATCCGGCACATCGGCATAAATGATCGGATTTTGGGCTAATTTTGATTGTGCAAAGACGGATTAAAGCATAAAATTAATCCTGCTATAAACCCAAAACAAATTGTATTCATTGATTGTTTGATTGATTGTCATGGTTCGGTAATCTTACAGCCCAATATCTTGAGCATTTGCCTGGCATATCTTTTTCCAAGAGTACGGTAACCCTCAGCAGTAAAATGCAGATGGTCAGCTCTTCCCGGGCAGCCTTCCGAGGGAATCACATACGAATTCGGAATGCTTTGGGGCAATGTTGCTATGACCTTGTTCATGCTTGCGCAAGAACCTTGTTGATCAGAATTCAGCATCTCGCCAGCCAGCAACGGAACATCCTGAGCCTTCAGTTTCAGGTCTTTCATTAGGTTGTCGTAAACCATTCTGACTTTGCCTGTCCAAAGTGTATCGTTGATATTTGATTCACCCTGATGGAACAATATCCCTTTAATTACACCATCTTTCTGTGCAAGCTGTGCCATCTCAACTAGCCGTCCATAAGGATTTCCCCCGTATTCCTTTATCATGGCTTTCATCCAGGCCGGAACGGTTTCCACGTACGACTGATAATGATCCTTGTCGAAAAGTTCGATTTTACAGCCGCCAACAGCAACCACAATAACTCCCACTTTTACATTTTCAGGAAGGTTTTCAACCATGGTCCTTCCGAAATAATCAGTCAGGCCAAGATTGGTCCGACACCTGCACAAGGGCGGTATAGCCGGGTACCATGTTCCTTTGGAGCGGCCAAGGTTTTCACAATTAACTGCTTCCATAACCATGAAACGCGGATTTACTGTTGAATCCTGAAGTTCGGCCCGGCTAGCTCCCTCCATGTTCGACTGGCCAAAACAGAGGTAGATTTGAAAATTTGGATCCTGTGAATAGGATTTGATATTCGTAAACATCAATCCAGCGATGAGGAATAAATACAGTTTTACTTTTTTGTACATCATAACTTCCTAAACTGTTATTCCGCCCAGGCTGCTCCTTCAGGTGTTCGTCTCCATTTAAAATAGCCATCAAGGACTTTAAGCGACCCGAGGCTGGGAATCGCTCCAATATGGGGCGTTGGGCCAAAGTACATCACATCAGGCATGGCATCGCTGAATGCAGGCCACTTTGGAACTCCTTCGCTATTTGGATCGCCATACTTGGCGAAGTTGGTCCAGTAGGTTGCCATGGCTTCGGATATATCAAAGTCGGATTTTGCGAGTTGTGGATCGCCAGGATTTAAATGCTGAAAAACATAAGAGACATCCTGCGCATGGGGAGAACCATATCCATATCTTGGCGAATCTTTTGGATAGTCCGGGTGTTGATCGAAATAGTATAGGAAGACTTTCGATTTGCCAGTTTGTGACTGAAGCCTTGCCCAGCTCCAGGTTTGCCAGCCAAATGCCGCATCGCGCATCAGGTCGCGGGCAGTTTTAGGAACAGAATTTTCGCCCGGAGGATAAGCTTTGATCAACTCCCCGGCAAACTTACCGTACCTGGCTTTCACTCCGGCAATGAACTCTTCCGGTTTTTTTTCACGTGAAAAACTGGCCCCTTCATCTGAATTGTATCCTATCAAAACCGGAACATCGTTGTATTTACCGGCTTCGTATAATTTGTATTGATCGTCGGGGATTACATAGCCATCAACAATAGGCCAACCTCCCGGCAAACCCCATCCGGATGGAAGTTTGTCAGCTTCGATTTTACGAAGTTCTGCTACAGTAGTCACCCCTGCTTTCTGAAGATATGTATTGCTGCCGCTTTCTGCCTGCTTGAGTGTTTTCATGTTCTCTCCCGGGAAAGTAGTAAGGCGAGTTGGCCCAAACGAACCACCACTTTGGGAAATGGCGCCCTGAAACAAGCCTTTGGCCAGGGGGGAAGCGCATAACATGCTTACCGAAATGGCTCCGGCCGATTCACCGAAAATGGTCACCTTATTGGGGTCGCCCCCAAAGGCAGCAATATTCTTTTGTATCCACTGAAGACCAGCTATCTGGTCGAGGATCCCGTAATTTCCTGAAACATGATTGGGGTTTTCTGCACTTAATTCCGCATTTGCCAGAAAACCAAATTGGTTGACACGATAAGCAATGGTTACCAGTACAACACCTTTCTTTGCCAATTTCTCACCACTGATCCAGGGATCAGAGGTATAGCCGCCACTAAATCCGCCGCCATAAATATATACCATGACCGGTATTTTTTCACTGGCCGATTTTGCCGGTGTCCATACGTTTAGGTAAAGGCAGTCTTCACTCTTTCCTGAAGGAGGATTTCCTCCCTGCATGGGAGCAGGGGCAAATTTGGTTGTTTGTTTTACACCTTCCCATTTTGCTGCGGGTTGCGGAGCTTTCCAGCGGAGGTCCCCAACAGGTGGTGCGGCGAAAGGAATACCTCTGTAAACGGTAAGACCATCTTCAAAGGTCCCTTGAACCATTCCTTCTGAAACATTAACAGGTGAGGATTGCTGCGCGAAACTTTGTCCGGCAACAAACCATGCAAACACAGCGATTAAAAATGATACCCTTTTCATTGATTTTTTATTTAA
>JBBIUJ010000383.1:0-3997 GCA_037440345.1 Prolixibacter sp. | reverse complement strand
AATGTTTTGTTGATCTCTTCAACAGCTTTTACCGTGTTGTACTTGGTCTCCTTGTAAATGGCGAGGGCGATACAGCGTTCTCCGTTGATCCTCACAATATTGACCGGCTCTTTGTTTTCAAAACTGACCCTGGCAACATCCTTTAGAAAGGTAGGTGCCTTTTCGGCGGTTGTGCTCCCGGCTATGGTGGTTTTATAACCAACAATAAGATTTTCGAAGTCCTCCTTCTGCTGCAGGAGACTTACACCTTTTACCACATATTGCAATCCTGTTTCTGTGATTGTCCCTCCGGATATACTTCTGTTGTAGGATTGTATCTTTTGAGAGAGCTGATCGACAGTTAAATTATAGGATTCAAGGGAGTAAGGATCCGTATCAATGCGTACTTCGTTGGTTTCTACACCACTTAATTCAACCTGGGCTACACCTTCGATGCGGACCAATTCGTTGCGAATATAGTTTTCAGCCACTTTCCGCAACTCGTTCATGTCTTTGATGCTGGTGTGGACCATTCCTACTATCATGGCAGGTTTGGTATTCGGATCGTGCTGAGTTATAGTCAACTCAGTGATCTGACTGTTCTGTGAATAGGCAGTCAAGGCCTTTTGAAGATCCAGGAAAGCTTCATCCATGTCCTTGTTCCAGGCATATTCGACGGTGATCTGGGCCGATCCGGTTTTAGATATGGATGAGACATCCAGAACACCGCTTTGACGGGTAGCAATGGCTTCGATGTTGGAAACGTAGAGTTTTTCCATCTCTTCCGGCGGTTTCTCACCCGCCTTGATTTCAACGAAAATCCGTGGCGAATTCAGGTCAGGGAAAAGATCTATCCCCAGTTTTTGATAGGAGATGACACCAAGTAGCAGTACACCCAGCACCACCATCAAAATGGTGACAGGATAATTGACCGCAAAATTTGTCAATTTCTTCATTCGGAAATTATTTTAGTATTTAGTCTGCCGGCCGGCAGATCAACTATTTGACGATCTTAACTTTTGACTGATCCCTTAGGGTTTCAAATCCTTTGACAACCAAACGGGTATTGGCTTTGATGCCTTCGATGACCTCTACAGATTTCTCATTTTCCAGACCTGTGGTAATGGTTCTGCGCTGGGCGGCGCCCCTGTCAATGATAAAGACAGTTTTTCCCCTTCCACCAGCTACGATGATCTCTTTCGGAATGACGATGGCGCTATCTTTTCTGGCAATTTCGATGTCAGCCTTGACAAACATACCAGGACGTAGTTTCAACTCGGGATTGTTGATGGTCATTTTTCCCATGAAGGTGCGTGTCTCAGTGCTGATGACCGGTGAAAGTTCGCTGATCTGTGCTTTCAGGGTATCGTTGGGCAAGGTATAGTTGGTGATATTTACTTCCTGTCCCAATTTGATGGTAGTCAGGTATTTCTCGGGTAGGTTGACATCCATCATCAGTTTGCTGTAATCCATTAAAGTGACTACACTGGTATTTGCCGTGATGCGGGTACCGTTGGTAATTTCAGGAATATTGACGATGGTACCGCGAAAAGGGGCTTTTACCTCAGCTTTTTGTTGTTGGATCTTCGCGTCCTCAAAGGTTGTTTTGGCCTGCGCCAGTGCAACTTCTGCATTTTTTAATTCCCGATAGGTGACTCCACCTTTTTCGTAAAGGGATTTTTGCTTTTCATCTTCGAGCCCTGCGATTTCCAAGTTTAGCTTCTTTGTATCGTAGTTGAGGTTGTTGATGTATTCCGGATTATCGAGCTTTACAATAACCTGACCCTTTTCGACCTGGTCGCCCAGTTTGAATTCTCGTCCTGTTTTTGGATTAACAGCCAGGCTGTAGTTTCCGGCCATCTCGGTAGCCAATACGACCTGACTCGCTGCATTGGCTGTTCCGGTACTGTTGATGTATTGAACAATGGGGCCTTTTTTTACATCGATCACGGAAACGGGTACAGCGATGTCATTTTGAATCTGACTTTGCTGGTTTCCACAAGAGGCCAAAACCGGCAGAACTAGGAGTAGTCTCCACAATTTGTTGATTTTCATATGCTTTATTTTATCGTTGATTAATTATTACTTTTCGGTTGCTTTAAGGTATTGTTCAGGAATGACAGGCTGATTGGTGGTGAAGTCGTAGAGCGACTGGATTTTAAGATTAAGTAATTCCAATTTGTAGTTGATCAGCGCTTGTGCGTAGGCCATCTTGTTGTTTGACAACTGAACCTGAAACAGGTTAAGGTCCATACTGGTCAAGTCACCGTTTTTGAACCGCTCGAGGTTGATGTCGTAAGTAAGTTGTGAGTTGGTTTGATTTTTTATGGCAATCGAGATTTGATCCTGAAGATTGCTCAGGTTTCTAATCACCTGCCTGATATCAACCGTGATCTGTTTATTTTGGTTGGTGTAATTGAGCTTTTGGGTATTGATCACAGCTTGTTGCGCCCTTATTTGTGCGGCTCGCTGGCCCCAGTCGAAAATGGGAATGTTAAAAGAGAGACTAACCTTCGGGCTTTTTGTAGGCTTGTCATAGATCTGGCTCAAGGTCGGATCATCTCCTGAGAGTCCTATGGAAAGCGCCATGTCTCCCCTGAATTCGTTCATCGATTTCACCTGTATAAGGTCAAACTGCGAATTTTCGATGCTGATCTCTCTTTGGCGAAGCTCCATCCGACTGGCAAGTCCATGCTCGATGGCTTTTTTCCCATCAACCACGATGGGTGTTACAGCGACATCAGTTATTACCGAGATCTCTTCAAAGATATCCATCCCGATGTATTGCTTGAACTGATCTTTGATACTCTCCAGTTGTACGCGGGCGGACGCCTTGCTTGATTTGGCCGTTTCGAGGTTTACCTCAGCCTGGAACAGTTGTTCCTTGGCAGCCAGACCTGCATCCACCTTGTTTTTGATGATCTCGTAACTTTTTTGGGTATTCAGATTCTCTTCTTCTTTGATGGTAAGGCTCATTTGGGCCATGTAGACATTGTAGAAATACTGGGTTACGGTTTTTTCCATTGCCAGCCTTTGAATGGCATAACTTAACATGGCATTTTCATTGTCCAGCTCGAGCGTTTTAAGTGACCATTTGGTTCTGTTGTAGGTAAACAGAGGCTGCGTGATGGACAGGTAAAGATTATTGTAAAAAGCCTCATTGGTATTGGAAGTACCCAACGCATCAGAGGTGTTGGATTGCCAGCCGAAGGTATTGATGAGTGATATTTTACCGTCTGTTGGCAAGAAAGGCTGATCAACCCTGAAAGTCCCCGATGAATTGATGATTTCATTGGTAAACCACTGGGAGGTGCGGCTATCAAATTTACGGCTGTTGCTGTAGTCGATCGGCGCAACATTTAGTGCAAATTTCGATTTTAAAGCCGCGCGCTGGGCATTCAGCGATTCCCTTGTCCTTTCCAGGTTGAGGATAGTACTCTGTATGCTAGGACTGTTTGCCACAGCGATCTCCATCGCTTTTTCCAGTGTGAGTATTTTTTGCCCCTGAGATTCAAGATGAAATACCAGAAGCAGGCTTACTAAAGATAAAAATGATGCAATTTTTTTCATTTGTTAATAATTTGTTTTTAAAAGGTCACATGGAATTCGCATGGTTTACTATCATGTTTGTGGTGACTTACGATCATGCTCATTTCATTTTATGGATAATGATGTTAACGTTCTTTGACAAGCTTAATGGCATCCGCATAAATAGTGCGGGCCTTGGTATTGTTGGTGAGTTCAACCCTGGCAGAATCTGAAGAGAAATGGTAGGTGCCCATCTCAACCCAGGTACTCTCCCTGTTATCGGGTTTCAAAACGGGATGATCGGTGCCATCGTCGTGGATCACATTGAAATTGTATGTCTCTTCGGGTTGGTTGCCGTCCCTGTTCCATCCGAAACGAATTTTGGGGATGTATGCCCAAATCTTGTAGTAACCTCCCTCTTTGATCGGAACATTCCAGACAGCCTTTCTTTCACCGGTTCCACCCTTGCAATAATAGGCTGAGCGAATCT
>JBBIUJ010000382.1:0-4008 GCA_037440345.1 Prolixibacter sp. | reverse complement strand
GGTCCTGTTGGATTTGAAGCTCTTCACCAGAGATGCCATTCGGGAGGTAACAGAAAATTGCACCCGCCTCTTCGACATCCTGATAGTCCAGAGTGACAAATACAAAACTGTACTGATGCCAGGTTATACACACCTCCAGGTAGCCATGCCCTCCTCGTTTGGTTTGTGGTTCAGCGCCTATGCTGAAAGCTTAACAGACGATCTGATACTTCTCCAGGCAGCCTATCGAGTTGCCGACCAGAATCCGCTCGGATCGGCTGCAGGTTATGGTTCATCATTCCCGCTCAACAGGCAAATGACCACTGAGCTGCTCGGCTTTGAGACCATGAATTTCAATGTGGTTTATGCCCAAATGGGTCGCGGAAAAATGGAACGTACCGTCCTTTCTGCCATGGCCTCTGTGGCGGCTACGCTCTCCAGGTTGGCCTATGATGTTTGTCTTTTCATGAGCCAGAATTTCAATTTTGTGAAATTGCCTGATGAACTTACGACTGGATCCAGCATCATGCCCCATAAAAAGAATCCCGATGTTTTTGAACTTCTAAGGGCACATTGCAACAAAATTCAGGCTTTACCTGCACAAATGCTTACCGTCACCAACAATTTGCCAAGCGGCTATTTCAGGGACATGCAACTAACCAAGGAGCTTTTCATTCCGGCTTTTCAGGAGCTGAACGATTGCATCAATGTTGCTGCCTTTGCCCTTGAAAATATCTCTGTTAACGAGCACATCCTGGAAGATGACAAGTACCGCTATTTGTATAGTGTTGAAGAGGTTAACCGTCTCGTTTTGGCTGGAACCCCTTTCAGGGATGCCTACCGCAAAGTGGGGGCTGCGATTGAGAAAAATCAGTTCAATCCGGGCAAAGAGATTCACCACACCCACGAAGGAAGTATTGGGAACCTTTGTCTCGACCGAATTCAGGCGAAAATGGATCAAGTCGTTTCCCAATTCCATTTTGATAAAGCTTCGAAGGCCATCGATATACTTCTGCAAGAATAGGGGAACGCCTTCAACATTCCATTCCCTTGCCTTGCCTCCAAGTTAAAAAATCTAAAAATTAATATTCTTTTAACTTGAATATTAATTTATTCTATTCCAACAGCTTAAACTAATTTTTTTACTATATTTCCTTTTCAGCGGAAAAATAATCCCTGATCAGGACTATCGATTTATTGGAAAAATGAAATAAAAAGCTAATTTTGCTTTCGAATATTAATTATTATCGCTATTTTTCTTACATCTTATTATTTTTTTAGTTAAATATTAAGAAATTTAAAATAAAGAAAGCGTTTTAAAAACCTACTCAATTAGTAAGAGTTATGGAACACAAAAAATTTCCAACCCCGGTAGGATTGTATGATCCGGCTTTCGAACACGACGCTTGTGGGATTGGTTTTGTTGCACACATCAAAGGGGGCAAATCACACGATATTGTCCAGCGCGGACTGACCGTTTTACTCAACATGGACCACCGCGGGGCAACAAGCTCCGACAACAAGACCGGAGATGGAGCAGGAATCCTGTTGCAGATGCCCCACGATTTTTTCATTTCGCAGGGAATTGACCTTCCTGAACCAGGCAGATATGGAGCTGGTCTTGTTTTCCTGCCGGTTGCAGAAGAGGAGGCAGAATTCTGTGTAGAAGTTCTGAACAGGTATGTCGAAGCTGAAGGATTGAAGCTGATTACCTGGCGGAATGTCCCGGTAGACGGTTCTGTCATCGGAGAGATTGCGCGAAGCACAGAGCCCATCATCCGTCAGATTTTCGTCAAAGGGAATTACGAGCAGGATGTATTGGAGAGGAAACTGTATCTGGCAAGAAAACAAGCGGAAAGAAGTGTTAGGGAATCGACGCTTGCAGGAAAAAACAGTTTCTACCTGCCTAGTTTTTCCAGCAAAATAATGATCTACAAGGGGATGTTTACCCCAAGTCAGTTGAGGGACTATTTCAAAGATCTGACCCATCCTGAAATGAAAAGCGCCATAGCATTGGTCCACTCACGTTTCAGTACAAATACATTTCCCACATGGGATTTGGCCCAGCCATTCCGCATGATAGCCCATAAC
This sequence comes from Prolixibacter sp., assembly GCA_037440345.1. GTDB lineage: Bacteria > Bacteroidota > Bacteroidia > Bacteroidales > Prolixibacteraceae > CAINVV01. The sequence continues at coordinate 1,938 of JBBIUJ010000382.1, read as the reverse complement.
GGTGAGATCAATACCATCAAAGGCAACCGTCAGTGGATGCATGCCCGTGAATCCCTTTTGGAATCAGCACTGTTCGGGGACGAGATCGACAAACTCTATCCGATCATCGAGCCTGGCAAATCAGACTCGGCCTCATTCGACAACACACTCGAATTTCTGAACATGACCGGACGGAGTATGCCACACTCTTTGTGCATGATGATCCCCGAATCTTTCAATGAAAAGAACCCTATACCGGAGAGCCTGAAAGCTTTCTATGAGTACAACTCCACCCTGATGGAACCATGGGACGGTCCGGCCTCCATGGTATTCTCAGACGGAAGATACATTGGCGGCACCCTCGACCGCAACGGACTAAGACCTTCCAGGTATGTAATTACCAAGAATGACTTGATTGTCATGGGTTCGGAGGTAGGCGTACAGGTGTTCAAACCCGAAGAGATCAAGGAGAAAGGACGACTGCGTCCGGGAAAATTGTTACTGGTAGATACTCAGTTGGGAATTATCATTCCTGACAAGGAGGTAAAAGCCGATCTTAGCAGGAGAAACCCCTACTTCAACTGGCTCAAGGAAAACAGGTTGATGCTCGAAGATATTGTGGTCAAACAGCGTGTTCCATCCAACATGGGCGACCAGTTCGGCGTTTACAGTAAGGTCTTCGGGTACAGCAAAGAGGAGATGAATGTGGTGATCAAGGAGATGGCTGAAACCGCCAACGAGCCAACCAGTTCGATGGGAAATGATACTCCGTTGGCAGTTTTCTCCGACAAGCCTAAGCGGTTTTTCAGCTATTTCCGTCAACTGTTCGCCCAGGTTACTAATCCGCCGATCGATCCGATACGGGAAGGACTTGTAATGTCGCTGACCAACTACATTGGTTCTCTCAGCAGCAACATCCTGGACGAAACACCTAACCATTGCAAACTGATCAAATTTGAAAGTCCGATCATTACCAATACCGACCTTGGGAAAATCAAGGATATGAAGCACGAAGTCTTCTCCCATGTTACCATTCCGATGGTTTTCCCCATCAAAGAGGGGGTGGAGGGCTTCAAAAAGGCTTTCAAAAAGATGCTCGAGAATGCGGAAAAAGCGGTGGATGAAAAGAAGAATTTTATCATTCTTACCGACCGTACCATCTCTGAAGAGCTTGTGCCTATCCCCTCTCTCCTATCGGTGGCAGCGGTTCACCACCATCTGATTAAAAAGAAAAAAAGGATGCAGATCGGTATTTTGGTTGAGAGCGCCGAACCGCGCGAGGTGATGCATTTTGCCTTGCTGCTGGGTTACGGGGCCAGCGCCATCAATCCATATCTTGCATTCGGTGCAATCAGTCACCTTGTTCGGGAGGGTGAAATCAAACTTCCTTATGCTGAAGCAAGAAAGAATTACATCAAATCCATCGACAAAGGATTGCTGAAAGTGCTTTCCAAGATGGGCATATCCACCCTACGCTCCTACCACGGCTCCCAACTCTTTGAAGCCGTTGGCGTGAGTGATGAACTGGTCGACGAATACTTCAAGGGAACCTCCTCCCGCATCAGCGGCGTTGGATACAAAGAGCTGTTCGAGGAGGCTGTGATGTTCCACAAGGAGGCTTACAGCAAAGACCAGAAAAAGGTAATATTTGACACCAATGGGGAATACCACTACCGCAACAACGGTGAACACCATGCCTGGAATCCCGAATCCATTGCTTTGCTGCAGTGGGCAACCAAGACAGACAATTACGACGTCTTCAAAAAATTCAGCGCACTGGTGGATAAACAAAATAGAAAACCTGCTTTTGTAAGGGGCGCCCTTCAATGGAAGAAAAACCCGATTCCTCTTGAGGAGGTTGAACCGATCGAAGCCATCCTGAAACGATTCGTCACCGGCGCCATGTCATACGGCTCCATTTCGAAGGAGGCACACGAGGCATTGGCTGTTGCCATGAAC
>JBBIUJ010000381.1:0-4020 GCA_037440345.1 Prolixibacter sp. | reverse complement strand
CTTACCATTGACAACTTTCATCCCTGTCAGGCCCGAAATTCCGGTTCCTCTGGCAAGGTTCAGGAAAAAAGTTTCTATCTGATCATCGCGGTGGTGGGCTACCACAATCCAGTCGAAGTGATGTGTATGACGAACCTCTTCGAACCAATCATATCGAAGATCCCTGGCAGCCATTTCAATGGAAATGCCATTTTCATTGGCATATTCCTTTGTATCAAAAGATTTGCAAAAACAGTACTTGCCATAGCTATCACTTAGTTCCCTTACAAAGTGTTCATCCCGGTCCGACTCCGCCCCTCTCAGTTGAAAATTGCAATGGGCTACCGCGAAAGCAAATCCGGCACGGTTGAGCAAATCAATAAGCACAACTGAATCAATACCTCCGCTCACTCCCACCAAGAGTGTATCATTTGGCGAGAAAAGCTGATTGGATTCAATGTATTTTATAAACCGATCAACCATTTTGTGCTGAGTTAAACATCATGACCCAAGTCCCGGAACCATGGAAATAATGGCAACAATTACCTGGCAGGCACTTTCCATAGATTTTGTGGGGATGAATTCATATTCACCGTGAAAATTGTGACCACCCCCGAAAATATTTGGACAAGGCAGGCCCATGTATGAGAGTCGTGAACCATCGGTACCCCCTCTGACCGGCACCACCTTTGGTTCAATGTTGCAGGAAATCATTGCCTCTTTCGCCAGTTCAACGATGTAAAACTGAGGATCGATCATCTCCTTCATGTTGTAATACTGGTCTTTAATAGCAATTTCGACGACTGTTTCGTGATAATCTGTGTTCAATTCCAGCACCATCTGTTCAAGATTTAATTTCCTCCTTTCAAAATTAGCCTTGTCAAAATCCCTGATAATGAACTCCAATTCTGTCTTGTCGACTTGCCCCACAAATTTCACCAAATGGTAGAAACCTTCATATTTTTCAGTATGTTCGGGCACTTCACCCACTGGAAGATTGGCGATAAATTTATTCGCCAACAACATTGAATTTCTCATTTTATCTTTCGCAGAACCCGGATGAACACTGACTCCGTGAAAGATAAGGTGGGCTGAAGCTGCATTGAAATTTTCGAATTGCAGCTCTCCAAGCTCGCCACCATCCATGGTATATGCGAAATCGGCTCCGAAATTTGGCACATAAAAAAGGTTGGCTCCCCTGCCAATCTCCTCGTCGGGAGTGAAGGCAATCCGAATTTTACCATGTTTAATTTCGGGATGAGCCAACAGATACTCCATGGCGGTAACAATTTCGGCAACTCCGGCTTTGTCGTCAGCGCCAAGCAGTGTCGTTCCATCAGTTACGATCAATTGTTCGCCTTTGTATTTGAGAATTTCAGGAAAGCGCTTGGTGGAAAGGACTACTTTCTTATCAGTGTTGAGGATAATATCATTCCCGTCAAAACAATCAATCAACCTTGGGCGAACATTCCGTCCGGAACAATCCGGACTGGTATCCATATGTGCTACGAAACCCACTACAGGTACAGCAGTATCTGAATTGGCAGGGAGTGTGGCCATGACATATCCATTCCAGTCGACTTCTACATCTGACATACCAATCTTAATCAACTCTTCAGCCAGCATCTTCCCAAAAACCAACTGTCCCTCTGTGCTGGGACAGGAGTTACTCCCATTGTCAGATTGGGTATTGTATCCAACATATTTAAGAAAACGGTCGACTACTCTTTTTTCCATGTGTATCTTCAGCCAATACAGGCATTAATAAAAATTGACAATGGACAATGGACAATTGACAATGGACCATAAAAAATGGTACAAAGGAAGAAGATTAATAAGAGAGCGCGAAAAGTACTCTTCGTTTGGAAGGTTTTCCTGTTAAGATGCATTTGCCTTCCTCTTCAACACTGTCGAATGGAATGCACCGGATAGTGGCTTTTGTCTCTTCCTTGATGATGGCTTCCGTTTCAGAAGTTCCGTCCCAATGGGCCAGAATAAATCCGGGTTTACTGTTAAGCCGCTCTTTGAACTCCTCGTAGGTATCCACTTTGGTGGTATTTTCTTCTCTGAATTTCAAGGCTTTGTTGTAGATATTACCTTGAATTTCTACCAACAAATCTTCAATCAGATTCTCAATGCCTTCCAATTGTTCAACCTTTTTTTCCAATGTGTCGCGGCGGGCAACCTCTACACTACCATTTTCGAGATCGCGGGGACCAATGGCCAAACGTACCGGTACGCCTTTCATTTCGTACTCAGCAAATTTCCATCCAGGGCGCTGTGAATCACGGTCATCATATTTTACACGAATTCCTTTGCGTTTGAGCCTTTCAACCAATACCTTAACCTTTTCCGAAATTTGTGCCAATTGGTCAAAGTTCTTGTAAATAGGAACTATTACAACCTGAATGGGGGCAAGTTTGGGTGGAAGGATCAATCCGTTGTTATCCGAATGGGCCATGATCAGCGCCCCTATTAAACGGGTGGAAACGCCCCAAGAAGTAGCCCAAACATATTCGAGCTTACCCTCCCTTGAGGTAAACTGCACATCAAAAGCTTTTGCAAAATTCTGGCCAAGGAAGTGAGAAGTGCCGGATTGCAAAGCTTTTCCATCCTGCATCAGCGCCTCTATACTATAAGTCTCGAGCGCACCGGCAAACCTTTCGTTTTCTGATTTTGCACCCTTGATAACAGGAACAGCCATGTAATTCTCGACAAAATCAGCGTACACATTGATCATGCGTTCGGTCTCCTCCAATGCCTCCTCTTTGGATTCGTGCGCCGTATGACCCTCCTGCCACAGGAACTCGGCAGTGCGAAGAAACATGCGGGTGCGCATCTCCCAACGGACTACATTGGCCCACTGATTGACGAGGATGGGAAGATCCCGGTAGGATTGCACCCAATTTTTATAGGTACTCCATATAATTGTTTCGGAGGTTGGCCGTATGATCAACTCCTCTTCCAGTTTGGCATCAGGATCAACAATAATCCCCTTTCCATTGGGATCATTTTTAAGGCGATAATGGGTTACAACTGCGCATTCTTTGGCAAATCCTTCCACGTGGCTGGCCTCCTTAGAAAAGAATGATTTTGGAATAAACAATGGGAAATAGGCATTTTCGTGACCCGTATCCTTGAACATTTGATCCAGCGCCGCCTGCATCTTTTCCCAAATTGCATAACCATAAGGTTTGATCACCATACAACCGCGAACTGCTGAATTTTCAGCCATATCGGCTTTGCTAACCAGGTCATTGTACCACTGTGAATAATTTTCCTCTTTTGATGTAAGTTCCTTTGCCATTTTTATACTTTGGTATGATATTTGCTTGTATCTATGTGTATTTTCCATGCAAAAGTAAGGAAAATTGAAGGAATTCTAAAGTAAAGGAGGAACAAAACATGAAACCAAATGTGAAACTATTAATCGCCGCTGCTTTCTTGGCTACCGCCTGTACAACAGGTTCAAAGGTAACTACCGGTGGTTATTCGGATGATCTTTATTTCACTCCGGGCGATGCTCCGCTCATAGCTCCCAGGGAGGTAAAACAGGCAAAGCAACCTGAGAAAAAAAGCACTGTGGCAATGGAGGTGGAGGAGAACGAACAGGGGAAGGTCGTAAACAACTACATTGTTCCCAAAAGCAGCAGAAAAGATAAAAATGCCTATTATTTTGATGATCAGCCGGCTTATGCCGATACTGTTATGGAATACAAGGACAACAAAGAAGAAATAACCATCAACAACTATTTTGAAGGTGAAGAGATGAATTATTCATCCCGGATCAGGGCATTTTACAATCCCTATTTTTATGACCCGTTCTGGGATCCTTTTTGGGGTGGATTCTATGATTCCTATTACGGATCTCCATTCAGTTGGGGTCTTGGTTGGCATGGCATTTATGGAGGTTATTACGGAGGATACTATGGTGGCTGGTATAACAACCCTTGGAATTCATGGTATGGATACCCCTATGGTTACGGATACCCCTATGGTTATGGTTATGGATACGGATACGGTTGGGGTGGAGGATATTAT
>JBBIUJ010000380.1:0-4029 GCA_037440345.1 Prolixibacter sp. | reverse complement strand
TAGGCAGATACCGAATTACGGCCATAGACACTCATCATCGAGCACATGTTGATGATTTTACCCGAGCGACGGGAAATCATTCCCGGAGCAATGCGCTTGGCAATGATCAATGGAGCGACCAGGTCGATATCGAGTACCAGCTTGAAATCGCTGACAGCCATATCCAAAATGGGTATTCGTTTGATAATTCCGGCATTGTTGACCAAAATATCAATTGGTCCAACCTCCTTCTCGATGATCGTGATTCCTTTGTCGACAGCCGCTTCGCTGGTGACATCGAAATTAAGGGTAAAGACATCCAACCCAACCTTGGCATACTCAAATTTGCAGGATTCAAGTTTTTCGTCCGAAAGGTCGTTGACGCAAATTTTGGCGCCGGCTGCTCCCAATGTCTTGGCGATCGCCATTCCTATACCATGAGTGCCACCGGTTATCAGGGCTACTTTTCCTGATAAATCAAATAAATCGTTCATTGTAATTTATATTAGAATAATAACTTTTTTGACAAATCTAATAGTCAATTGCATGGTCTGTAGGAACATCCTTTCCTCCCCATATCTTCTGAGAAGTCCATTCGGCCGGTTCATCCGCCCAAAAGGGATCTGATGGGGGTAGTCCAAGAGGCAGCATCCCAACTGTACAAAGGTATAGACTACCGGTCGAGATATAGGTTTCGCCAATACCTGGCTGGTGTCCGTAAAAGCCGATCGTTAACCAATCCTTATCGTCGAACATCCCGGGTGCCGAGGCCATGCGACGGATCACTGAAGAAAGGGCGCAGCGGACCTGTGCCGGTTTCAATCCATCAGGTAGCTGATGATTTAGCGCCATAAATCCAAGGTGATGGAAACACCCAAAGCGATAGGGCAATGAACGTCCAATGGCAGGGAAAGTACCTTCCGGTGAGATGAGCCGTTCCTGGATAAAGGCATATCTCTTGGCACGTCTCAAAACAATATCGTAGGTCTTTTCTTGCCATTTCCTGTGTTTCATCCACTCTTCCAAAATGGTCAGCATCATTGGTTGAATCACAAAACTGTTGTAATAATCCCAATGAAAATCCGGCCCATCCCCGTACAGACCATCACCTTTGTACCACTCCATCATTTTCCGGATGGATAAATCCATGCGTAGCTCATCGGCTTGTCCACCTGCAAAAAGGAGGAAAGTTTCCACCATTGCAGCAAATAACAACCAGTTGTTGTAACCAGGACGAATGGCCCGTGTGCTTTTCATGGCAGCAACTAATTGCTGACGTGTTGTAGTATCCAAGGGTTCCCACAGTATTTTAGGCGCACGCAAAATGGCATAGGCCAAAAATGCCGCATCGACCAATGGCTGCGAATTTTCGGTAAAGTTCATGAAATCCGGCGACATCGGATCGACGGCCATCTTCAGACTTTTTTGGGCCAAAAGAATCATTTTCCCTCGTCGCAGTCCCTCTTCCGAAGAATCAGGACCAAGCGCCAACCACGGTGCCATTCCCGCCATTAAGCGGCCAAACGCCTCGAGATAAGTTACTGATCGTCGGGACGCTTCGTGACCTTTTACACATTCGACAGGCATGTTTTTCTTCAGCTCCCCTATGCTTAGCGATTCAAGGACAGGAATGGCGATCCTGGTAAGCAAGTCTATCCAATAAAGACGCTCTGGGATTGGTTTAGCTATCGACAAAGGAGCTGCATCCAGTTTTCCTGCCAAGGGAATAAGTCCGGCCAGAGAAAGGTATTTAAAAGCACTGCGACGATCCATCAGAAACAATTAAAAATTACAAATTAGAGATTACAAATTGCAGATTACAGATTATGGGAGAACCAATTTTAATCTGTAATTTTTAATTTGTAATTATTTGAGCTGGTTGGGTTGAACTACATCCATATCGGCATAGTCGAGATTTTCTCCGGCCATTCCCCAAATAAAGATATAGTTTGAAGTTCCTGCGGCTGAATGAATGGACCAGTTGGGTGAAATAACCGCCTGTTCGTTGACCATCCAGATATGGCGGGTCTCCTGCGGCTGACCCATGAAATGGCAAACAGCCTGACCATCGGGTACATTGAAATAGAAGTAGACCTCCATTCTCCGGCTATGGGTGTGTGCCGGCATCGTATTCCAAACGCTGCCCGGACGAAGTTCAGTCATGCCCATCTGCAACTGACATGTTTCGACTACTTTATTGATTAGCAGCTGATTGATCTGTCTTTCGTTGGAAGTTTCCTGAGACCCTAACTGGAGGACATTGGCATCTTTCAAAGTTATATGACGGGTAGGAAAATCCTTGTGAGCTGGCGCCGAATTGAGATAAAAACGGGCCGGTAGATCCGCGCTCTCCGATTTGAAAATAATTTTTTCGGATCCTTTTCCAACGTAAAGAGCCTCCTTGAAATCCATCACATATTCCTTCCCGTCAACAGATACCGACCCTTTCCCACCGACGTTGATAATTCCCAATTCGCGCCGATGGCAAAAGAAAGGGGCCTTGAGGGGTTCAATGGCAGTCAATTCAAGGGCACCGTTTACCGGAACAGCCCCTCCTGTTATGAACCGATCGTAATGGGAATAGACAAGATTGATGTTATTTGCTTCCATTAAATTTTCAATCAGATAATGTTCCCTGAGTTGTTGCGTATCGTACTTCTTAACATCGGAAGGATGGGAAGCGAACCGTTCTTCGAAATGGATGGTCATAGTTTTGGGTATTTATTTTTAATGAGTGACTAGAGTGACTAAAGTGACTAAAGTGACTAAAGTGACTAAAGTGACTAAAGTTGGGACTCCCAACAGATAATTCGTTAGATTTAATTGCTCAATTTTGCTGTAGTTTATACAAATCAAGATTATATCATAAGTACTTTAGTCACTCTAGTTCACTTTAGTTCACTCTAGTCACTTTAGTCACTTTAGTCACTCATTTCCGGAACAAATATAATTAGTTATTCACAATTGCGCAATCGATTGCATAAATATTTTGTACATTTGAAATGAATATGAAAATTTCGCCATATTTGTACCTCTTTGATTATTGAAATGCATAAAAAAACAGATCCAACCATACACGACATCGCCAGAGAGCTAAACATCTCTGCCTCAACTGTTTCAAGGGCATTGCAAAACAATCCGCGAATTAGTCTGAAAACAATGGAGAAGATTATCGCATTAGCTAACAGTGTGGGTTACAGACCGAATACCATGGCTTCTAACCTCAGGAACAAGAGGTCAAATACCATTGGAATCGTAGTCCCACTGATCAACCGATATTTTTTCTCTGCAGTCATCAGTGGCGTGGAAGAGGTTGCCTTTAAAGCAGGGTATACTGTTGTAATTTCTCAGTCGAACGACCTCGCCAACAAAGAGATTTCTATCGTTCATTCCATGTTGGCCAATAGGGTTGACGGACTAATCATTTCCATTGCCATGCAACCGACCAATTACGAACACCTGAAGACATTTCGAAAAAAAAACATTCCATTGGTGCTTTTCGACCGCACTATCGCGGAGATTGACACCAATAAAATAGTGGTGGATGATTTCATGGGAGGTTTCAGGGTTACCCAGCACCTGATCGAACAAGGTTTCAAACGAATTGGTCACATGGCAGGCCCTCAAAACCTGCAAACCTATATAGATCGAAAAAATGGATACGTTGAGGCACTATTGAAAAATGGTATTTCCTATGACGAGTCACTCGTCATCACCAATTCCCTGAGAAGTGAAGACGGTATAGATGCTGTTCAGCAGCTAATGAACCTTCCCATACCTCCTGATGCCATTTTCTGTGGTAACGATACAACTGCCCTAAGTTCAATGATCTACCTCCGCGACAGAGGGATAAGGATTCCAGAGGATTTTGGGATTGTCGGATTCAGTAATGAACCATTTTCCAAAGTAGTATCCCCGTCTATCTCGACGATTGCACAACCCGGATTTTTAATGGGACAGAAGGCAGCAGAGCTGATATTAAGCCAAATCGAACACAAAGAAAAGAGCTTCAAGACTCTGGTTCTTCCTACCGAACTGATTGTCAGAGAG
>JBBIUJ010000379.1:0-4034 GCA_037440345.1 Prolixibacter sp. | reverse complement strand
ACTTCCGGAAAAGCTTCAAACAGGAGTTCAACATGAGTGCTTCTGAGTACATGGGAAAACATAATGCAGGAGAGGTATAAGGGTTTCATCAAATTTTCTGTGACGGGAAATTTTTAAAACCAATTACTTATTTAAGTATTTGTTGTTCAGAGATATTGGATATTTTCCATTTTTCTGAATTGCTATTTGCCCCATTTTTGGGACGCATAGCCCGCATCCGATACGCCTGCCCCTCCTATTTGATATGATTTTTGCCGCTTTGTGGAAGGTGATGGCCTAATTTTACAGCACCAAACGCCTGAAAATTGATGAAGGAGACAAGCAGGAAGCTTAAACGAGTAAACTGGATGATTGTGGGAATGACAGTTGTTATAACAATCATTCTGACATTTTTGATTTTCTCCATTTTGTAAGGGGTCTTGGATTATTTGAACTAACAAACTTATTCGATTTAAACATGAAGGGAAATTGGCATTTGTTCCAGTTATTGCTGCTGTTATTATCCATTGGGGGGCTCTCCGCGCAAGAGTCGAAAATTGACGGGGTCAAAATGGCTGTTAGGATGGCCGACTCCGAAATCAAACAATTCCCCGATCCTTGGACTGTTGACTTTAACCCCAAACCTGTCTGGAACTATACGCAAGGCTTGATTGCCCAATCGGTGGTGCAGTTGTGGAAGGTAACCCATCAGCAGAACTATTATACCTATGCTGAAAAGTACGCCATCCATTTCATAGATTCGGCTGGGTTTATTTTGGGCTACAGACCCGAAGAGCATAACATTGATGCGGTGAACTCCGGCAAATTCCTTTTCGATATTTACGAGAAGACTAAAGAGCCCCGCTACAAGAAAGCCCTCCAATTCCTTAGGGATCAACTGAAGGAACAACCTCGTACCAGTGAGGGGGGATTCTGGCACAAGCAGAGATATCCCAACCAGATGTGGCTGGATGGTCTGTACATGGGCTCCCCTTTTTATGCGCAATTTGCTGCAAAATTCAACGAGACGGCTGCTTTTGATGATGTTGTGAATCAGTTTGTCACCGTTCACAAACATACCTACAATGCTGCTATTGGATTGAATTACCATGGATGGGATGAGAGCAAAGTTCAAAAATGGGCGGATCCGCAAACGGGCTGTTCCCCTAATTTCTGGAGCAGGGCAGAGGGTTGGTACGCCATGGCCCTTGTTGATGTACTTGATTTTTTACCTCAGGATCATGCCGGCAGGGCCCAATTATTGGACATCTTGAAGCATGTGGCTGCCGGTATAAAAAAATGGCAGGATCCTTCAACTGGATTGTGGTACCAGGTGCTCGACCAGGGGAACCGGCAAGGTAACTATTTTGAGGCAAGCGGCTCCTCCATGTTCGTTTATGCCCTCTTCAAGGCAGTAAGAAAAGGATACATCGGCCAGGAATACAAAGCGACAGCCGTCAAGGGATACAACGGAATAGTCAGGAAGCTGATTCGTGAGAACAACGATGGAACCATCAGTCTGACCGGGTGTTGCTCGGTAGCCGGTTTAGGCGGAAATCCTTACAGAAGCGGAACTTATGAATACTACATCAATGAGCCTGTGCGCGACAACGATCCCAAAGGGGTTGGGCCGTTTATCATGGCTTCATTGGAGTACAATCCATACTTGCCCATCAGCATGAGCCCATTTTCGGATAGCAGGAACCACTGGTATGGGATCAAGGATGACGGGAACATTGTCAATCCGGTAGTCAACCAGCCCGTTTATCCGGAATCTGAAATCCTGAAAATCGCCGACAATGTCTTGCTGTACCAGCGAAACAACGGTGGCTGGGCAAAGAACTATGATATGCAGGCAATTCTGACCGGCGAACAGATTGAAAAGTTAATTAAAACCAAGGATCAACAGCATACAACGTTCGACAATTCGACTACCTATACCCATGTAGAATATCTTGCAAAGGTTTATACCCTTACGAAGATTGAAAAGTATAAGGAAGCTTGTCTAAAAGGAATCGAATTTATGCTCAAAGCGCAGTACCCCAACGGCGGCTGGCCCCAATATTACCCGCTGGAAGCGAAAAACTACAGTAGCCATATTACCTTCAACGACGGAGCCTATATTGGGGTTATGGAAACTTTGAAAAAGATCAACGACAATGATCCCATGTTCGCTTTTGTTGGCAACGACCTAAGGAGCAAGGTCAAAAATGCATATGACAAAGGGCTGGAATGCTTGCTGAACTGCCAGATTGTGAGTAAAGGCAGGTTGACGGCCTGGTGCCAGCAGCACAACGAATTTGACCTGAAGCCTGCCTGGGCCAGAGCCTACGAAATGCCAAGCATATGCAATGGTGAGAGCGCTCAGATTGTACTTTTCCTGATGAGTATTGAGCATCCCAGCAAAAGGATCATTGAGGCAGTTCAAAGCGCTGTGAAGTGGTTCGGCGAATCGAAGATTTACAATACAATTGTTAAAACAGTTCCCGCTCCTCCCGAAAAATCCCAATGGAGAACCAGTACCTTTGATAAAGTCGTTGTAGCAGATTCAACGGCTCCTCCCATCTGGACCCGTTTTTATGAACTTGAAACGGAGCGGCCGCTCTTCAGTGACCGCAACAGTAAAATGCTTTACTCAATGGCCGAAGTCAGCCGTGAACGCCGAAGCGGATACGGCTGGTACACTTATGCACCCCAGACAGCGCTGGACAAATATTCTGAATGGCAAAATAAATGGGTTCAGGAGCACAATTGCCCAAAGCTTGCGGTTTCGGCAAACGGACGTTACCTGACTACCGATGGAAAGCCTTTCTTCTGGTTAGGGGATACCGGCTGGCTGCTCCTGGGCAAGCTTAACAGGGAGGAGACCGAAAAGTACCTTGAAACACGCAGGATGCAAGGGTTCAATGTGATACAGGTGATGCTTTTGCATTCGCTATCGGTGACAAATTCGGATGGCGATTCGGCATTGATAGGAAAGAATCCTGCTACCCCAAAATTGTCCTGGGCTGATGGGCCCAAACTTCCATCAAACAGAGGTTATTGGGAAAACCTGGATTTTGCGCTGGATCTGGCAGCCAAAAAAGGGATCTACCTGGCCCTTGTTCCAATCTGGGGATCAAATGTGAAGACCGGACATGTCAGCAACAAACAGGCAGAAGCTTTTGCCAGTTTTTTGGCCCGGAGATACAGGGACCGGTCGAATATTATTTGGCTCAATGGCGGGGATGTCAGGGGGGATGATTCCACCCAAATCTGGAATACCATCGGGAATACTTTGAAAAAAGAGGATCCCAATCATCTCGTTACCTTCCATCCATTTGGTCGCACACAATCTTCCGAATGGTTCCACAATGAAGCGTGGCTGGATTTCAATATGTTTCAGTCAGGACACCGTGACTATGCCCAGGATACCGCCAAAGCGGATCACCGTTATGGCGAAGACAATTGGCGGTATGTCCAGGCAGATTACAACAAGAGACCGGTGAAACCAACCCTGGACGGAGAACCTTCCTATGAGGGAATTCCGCACGGATTACACGATACGTTACAGCCCCGCTGGACCGACATTGACCTGCGCAGATATGCCTACTGGTCGGTCTTTTCAGGTGCATGTGGTTTCACCTACGGCAATAACTCGGTGATGCAAATGCAGAAACGGGGAGCTAAAATTGGGGGTTATGGCGCCAAGGAACCCTGGGAGCAAGCAATTAATGCTCCTGGTGCAACACAGATGGTCCATTTGAAAAATCTGATGCAGAAGTATCATTTTGAAGCGTTGGTACCAGCCCAATCAATATTGCCGGACCCGGGTGAAAGGTACAATTACCTGACTGCCCTGAAGGGAGAGAATTGCCTGCTGGTATACACCTGGAACGGGCGAAATATCATCGTCAAAACAGATCAGTTGAGGGGTAGCCAATTCAGATATAGCTGGTATTCTCCCAGGGATGGAAAGACTTCAATTGGAGGTAAGGTAGCAAAGAAAGAGATACTCGAATTCGATCCGCCAGGAACAGAAAAGGGGGGAGATGATTGGGTGCTGATTCTGGAGA
>JBBIUJ010000378.1:0-4039 GCA_037440345.1 Prolixibacter sp. | reverse complement strand
AAAAATTCGTGAAAGAGAATGTTCTTAAGCCGGCACACATTTACGATATGCAGCTTGGGGGAAGTTTTGAAAATGAAAAGCTTTTGGAAGAAGTTAGATACTACCAACCGGAAGATGCACAACCGGTCGAGGCGTACGATGGCAGTGGCCGCATGGTGCCAAAGATATATGGAAGTACAAATATGGCACTCCTGGGTTCTGCCGGAGGTTGGATTGCATCCCCAGTCGATTTGATGAAGCTGCTGGTGGTCATTGATGGGGATTCGCGAACAAAGGATATTCTTTCGGCGAAAAGTATTGCCGAAATGACTCGTGTTGATGAAAAAGGCCTGGATCCATTGGGCTGGCGTAGTACCAACGAAAATGGAGAATGGTGGAGGACAGGAACGCTGCCCGGCTCTTCGGCTCTGGTGAAGAGAGAACCCAATGGCATTTCCTGGGTCATGATAACCAATACCAGTAACTACAAAGGTCCGCATCTTGCCATTGAGATGGATAGGATCATGTCCTTGACCCTCCGGAAAATAAACAGATGGCCCGATTACGATTTGTTTGATTTCTTCCCCAAGTGAACATTTATTTGTTACCTTCTGTTATAACTTGCGTATATCAACCCGACGAGCGCAAGTAAATGCTCATTATACGAGTAAATAAATTAGATTAAACATGTCGGAATTTGAGGTTTTAGTCCCAAAACTTGGTGAAAGTATTCAGGAGGCTACAATTACCAAAATCTTTGTAAAAATTGGTGATAAGGTCACAGAGGATGATCTGTTATTTGAAGTAGCTACAGATAAAGTCGATTCTGAAATTCCTTCTCCGGTAGCCGGGACGATTAAGTCCATAAATTGTAAGGTTGATGACCTTCTTGCTGTTGGAAAAATAGCCATGGTTATTGACCTCGAAGGAAAAGAGGTCAAGCCATCGGACAAAGTTGTTCCAGATGTTTCGGTTTCAAAAGTTGAAGAGATTGCCACTGCGGCAAAATTGCCTGAAATTCCCCGTGATAAGGAAGTAACCTCCAGGTTTTATTCTCCTCTGGTTAAAAACATGGCGAGGAAAGAGGGAATTCTTTTAGAGGAGTTGGATGGTGTTGAAGGAAGTGGAATTGGAGGGCGAATTCAGAAGAATGATTTGATAAAATACATCGAAGGGCGTGGAATAAATACTACAAAGGCGCCTTCGCAGCAAAGTATTGATATTTCAGAAGTAAAAAATGATAATCCAGTTGTAACTCAACGGCCTCAGGTTTCTGTTTCTATTGGGGCTGAGGACACAATTATCGAGATGGATCGTGTTAGGAAGCTGATTGCTAAGCATATGGTAATGTCGAAACAGACTGCGCCACACGTTACCTCTTTTGTCGAGGCAGATGCTACCGAAATGGTGCTGTGGCGTAATCGATACAAGGACGAATTTCAGTCAAAATACGGTGAAAAGCTTACTTTTTTACCCTTCTTTACCGAAGCTGTTGCCAAAGCGATTACAGAATATCCTATGATCAACAGTTCGGTAGAGGGTGAACAGATCATTTTAAGAAAAAGAATCAATGTTGGAATAGCCGTGGCTACCAACAGTGGTAATTTAATGGTTCCTGTTATCAAAGATGCCGACAGCAAGAATCTCCTTGGTTTAACCAAAGATATCAATCAATTTGCCGAGGCGGGCCGGAAAGAAAAGCTGCAACCTGACTCTCTTCAGGGAGGAACTTTCACCATTACCAATTTTGGTTCCTTTGGAAATACCATGGGTACGCCAATTATCAATCAACCCCAGGTTGCCATATTGGCCATCGGTACCATTGAAAAAAAACCGGCAGTTATTGAGACAGCAATGGGCGACGCAATTGTTGTAAGACACAAGGTTTTCCTGTCACTTTCCTACGACCACAGAGTCGTTGATGGAATGCTGGGTGGCAAATTCCTCAGGCGAATCGCTGACCTTATCGAAGGTTTTGATCCTAAACGAATAGTATAATTAATTACGAATGAAGAATTTATACGACTTACCTGTACCGCAAAAATTTTCAATATTACAAACAGAAAAGTCGATACTACAAAAGTGGTACCACCTGATGGTACTTGGAAGGATGCTGGATGAAAAGGCTCCAAATTACTTAAAACAGGCTATTGGATGGTCATATCATGCGCCGTATGCCGGACATGACGGCATTCAGTTGGCTATCGGACAGATTTTTGATAAAGAAAAGGACCATCTTTTTCCGTATTACAGGGACCTTCTTACCAATTTATCTGCCGGGTTAACTGCTGAAGAGATTATTTTGAATGGTATTTCGAAGGCAAATGATGTTAATTCAGGTGGGCGTCACATGTCAAACCATTTTGGAAAGCCTGAATGGAACATACACAACGTATCATCGAGTACGGGAAACCATACGCTGCATGCTGCCGGAGTAGGCCGTGCCTTTAAATATTACAAAGGGAAAGGTGTCTCAATAAGCTCGCAGGGTGAGTCATCTGTCAGCGAAGGTTACGTTTATGAGGCCATCAACGGAGCTTCGACGGAAGGATTACCAGTTATTTTTGTCTTCCAGGACAATGGATATGGTATTTCTGTTCCCAAAAAGGATCAGACCGCCAATCGAAAAGTTGCCAATAACTTTCTGGGATTTAAGAATTTACGAGTCATACATTGCAATGGAAAGGATGTCTTTGATTCAATGAATGCCATGGAGGAGGCCAAAAATTGGGTTATTCAGAACCAAATGCCCTGCATTGTCCAGGCAAATTGCATACGCATCCATTCGCACTCCAATTCTGACCGTCATGATCTATATAGAAATGAGGCTGAATTGAATTATGTCAGGGAATATGATCCTTTGACGAAATTTAAAAGATTGCTGCAAAGATATGAAAGATTATCTGAGGAGGAGTTGAATGCCATTGAGGAAAAAGCCAAGGAAGAGGTAAAACTTGCCCATCAGTTTGCACTGCATTCTCCTGATCCTGATCCGAAGAGCATCGGTGATTTCGTTTATGCACAGCCATTTGTGTCAAGTAAGTATCCTAATGGAATACAGCATGCTGACAATCCGGGAAACAAGAAAAAATTGATTGAAGCGATTAATGAAACGCTAAAGGTTGAATTTACGCGTAATCCCGACACATTTATTTGGGGACAGGATATAGCGAATAAGGAAAAAGGTGGAATATTCAATGTTTCCAAGGGCTTACAAAAGGAGTTCGGGAAAGAGCGGGTTTTCAATGGTCCCATTGCAGAAGATTTTATTACCGGAACTGCAAATGGAATGTCGAGATACAACAAGAAGATCCGGATTGTGGTAGAGGGAGCAGAGTTTGCTGATTATTTTTGGCCGGCCATGGAACAATTTGTAGAAATGACCCATGAATACTGGCGAACAAATGGTCAATTCGCACCAAACGTTACCATTCGCCTGGCCTCAGGCGGATACATTGGTGGCGGACTCTATCATTCCCAGACCATTGAGGGTTCATTGGTTTGTTTTCCCGGAATTCGTATTGTTTATCCCTCTTTTGCCGATGATGCTGCCGGATTGCTTAGAACTTCACTCTTATCAGAAGGTCCGACGCTTTTTTTGGAGCCTAAAGCGCTTTACAATTCACCTGCTGCTGCTGCGCTGGTTCCGGATGATTTCGAGGTCCCTTTTGGTGTTGCCAGGATAAGAAGGAGTGGTAAAGATCTTACCCTGATTACCTATGGGAATACCACCCAGCTATCACTTCAGGTTGCGGAAAAAATTGCGTTGGAAGGATTTGATATAGAGGTAATCGACCTGCGATCTTTAATTCCTCTCGACAAAGCTACTATTATCGATTCCGTTAAAAAGTCAGGGAAAGTTTTAATTGTACATGAGGACAAGGTTTTTGGAGGATTTGGTGGAGAGCTGGCTTCTATTATCAGCGAAGAGGCCTTCGAATATCTGGACGCTCCAATTCGCAGGGTTGGTTCGGAATTTACACCCGTTGGCTTCAACAGAATTCTTGAAGCAGCCATTCTGCCCAATGAAAACAAAATATATGAAGCTGCCATTTCCCTA
>JBBIUJ010000377.1:0-4064 GCA_037440345.1 Prolixibacter sp. | reverse complement strand
AAAATTTAGGAACAACTGAAAAGATGAGAACTGAACTTTCAAAAATGGGTATTGACTTTTCTTATCCTAAGCCAACTGGATTGATAAAATATTTAATTTCAATTGGCGCTCAAAATGAAAATAGTATAATTCTGGATTTTTTTGCTGGATCAGGGACAACTGCTCATGCCATTTTGCAGCTTAATTTGGAAGATTACCAAAACAGAAAATTTATTTGTGTTCAATTACCAGAACCAACTGACTTTGATAGTGAAGCATATAAATCAGGGTTTAAAACTATTTCTGCAATTACAAGATTCAGGATTCAAAAAGAATGTGAGAAGGTTGAATCGGATGTAAAAAAAGACCTTTTTAAATTTTCAGGTAAGACTTGGGATTTCGGATATCGCACATTCAAATTAGATAGTAGTAACATCAATGCTTGGGATGGTAATGTTCAAAACTTTGAACAAAATCTTTTAGCTGCTGCTGTCAATATAAAAGAAGATCGTAGTGAAGATGATGTTCTCTTTGAAATACTATTAAAATCAGGTTTAGATCTTGCGCAGCCAATCGAAGAAAAATTGATTTCAAATAAAAAGGTATTTAATATAGGTGGTGGTGCACTCTTTATTTGTTTAGCAAATGATTTAACAACTGGAGTAGCTGATGGAATAGGACAATGGAAGAAAGAATTAAATCCATCAACTTGTACAGTTATTTTTAAAGACACTGGATTTAATGATGTAGAAAAAACTAACTCTGTTCAAATTTTGAAAAGGTTTGGTATTACTGAAGTTAAAACTATCTAACCTAAAATGGAAGCAATAAAAGAATTAATCGATCGCTTGAATGCTACAGATGAATGTGCCAATATTGAGGCAAAACGTGGTTCTGCAATAGATACAAGTATCTTAGAAACTATTTGTTCTCTTAGTAATGAGCCAGGTTTAGGCGGTGGTTATATTTTGTTAGGGGTAGAAAGAGTTGCTGCAACCTTATTCCCAGAATACACTGTTACAGGAATTAGTGAGTCAGATAAATTGCAACTTAATTTGGCTTCTCAATGTGCTGCATTTTTTAATCAGCCAGTTCGTCCTGATGTTGAAGTTGAAAAATTAGCTAATGGTAAATTGGTAATGAAAATATTTGTATCTGAATTACCGGATGCACAAAAGCCCTTATATTTCAAAAAGAGTGGTTTGCCTTTCGGTGCATTTAGACGAATAGGTAGTAGTGACCAACATTGCACAGATGATGATCTTTATGTTTTTTATAATAAAGAGGATAGTTTAGATAGTAGCATCATTAAGGATACTTCTTTAGATGACATTAGTGAGGATGCTGTTCAACTTTATAGAAAATTGCGAGAGAAAGTGAATCCAGGTGCAGAGGAATTAAACTATGACGATACAGAGTTATTGCAAAGTCTTGGGTGCATTAAAAAGGAGAATAGCAACTGGCTTTTAACTTATACTGGGTTATTGGTTTTTGGTAAAAGACAAGCACTTAGGCGCTTGTTGCCAATGGTGAGAGTAGATTATATAAGAGTTCCGGGGAATGAATGGGTGCAAGATCCTGATGATCGATTCACTACAGTTGATATGCGTGGCCCATTGATTGAATTGGTTCAAAGAACTTTTACTTCTATAGCAGATGATCTGCCAAAAGGTTTTCTTTTACCTGAAAATGAAATTCAAGCGGAAAGTATAGGATTGCCAGTGAAGGTTTTACGTGAAGCAATTGTGAATGCGTTTATTCATAGAACATATCGTGAAAATCAACCTATTCAGATTATACGTTATGGTAATAGAATTGAGATTAAGAACCCAGGCTTTTCATTAAAACCTGAAGAGCAATTAGGCGAGCCGGGTTCTAAAAATAGAAACCCTTTTATTGCAGCCATCTTCCATGAAACAAATCTTGCGGAAACAAAGGGTAGTGGTATTAGAACTATGCGAAAATTGATGGAGAACGCTAAAATGGTACCTCCTACTTTCGAAAGTGATCATACTGCAAATGTTTTTACAACACGTCTACTTTTGCACCATTTCTTGAGTGAAGAAGATATTATTTGGTTAAAAGGTTTCCATGCATTTGAATTAAATGATGCTCAAAAATGTGGATTGATATTTATCCGTGAAACTGGTGCCATCGATAATTCAACTTATCGGCAGTTGAATGGTTGCGATATTTTAAGGGCTAGTGGCGAATTAAGGGCAATGAGAGATTCTGGTCTTCTAGTTCAAAAAGGAAAGGGAAGGGCAACTTATTATATTCCTGGAGCTGGGTTTGATTTTAATGAACCCTTTACGCCCTTACCAACTTTTAGTGATGGTCTTGGTATTAATCCAAGTAGTTTAGAAATCAAAGGCTCATCCCTGAATGACCTATCGGAAGGCTTATCTGACCAGTCATCTTCCTTATCTGACTACCCCAATAGCTTATCTGACCAGTTACCACAGCATTTAAGAGAAATGCTAATAGATTTAGGAAAAAGGACAAATGACAAGGAGAAAATGAACGCTGTGATACTTGAGCTTTGTACCTGGCAACCATTAACACTAAAACAATTAGCAAGTATTATCCAGAGGAATGAGAAATATATGCTCATTTTTGTTACTCCTCTTCGAGAGAGTGGTCAGTTAGCGTATACCATTCCTGACATGCCCAATCATCCTGAGCAGTCTTATAAAACAGTTAAGCCTGAAATTAAAACTCAACAACCCTAAAGAAGATGAAGATTAAGTTCGAAAAAGATGTAGCTCATCAGGATCAAGCTATCCATGCTATTGTAGATATATTTAAGGGGCAAGAAGTTTGTACTTCTAATTTCACAGTATTCTCACCAGACTATTTAGCCAAACAAAAGAACCTTGACTTTAACCAGATAGGTTACGCAAATAAGTTACAATTAACAGAAGCACAAATATTAGAAAACGTACAAAAAATTCAATTACGAAATGGTCTTAAGCCATCAGTCCCAGCAGAAGTAGAAATAAAACATTTAGATTTTTCAATTGAAATGGAAACTGGTACTGGGAAAACGTATGTGTATCTGCGAACAATCATGGAGATGAATCGACTTTATGGATTCACAAAATTCATCATTGTTGTTCCTTCAATACCAATTAAGGAAGGTGTATTTAAAAGTTTGCAAATTACTGAGTCACATTTAAAAGAACACTACAATAATATCCCATATAAATATTTCATTTACGACAGTAGTAGATTAAACGAGATTAGAGATTTCGCTACTAACGATCAGCTACAAATAATGGTGATAAATATTGATGCTTTTCGTAAGAGCTTCGAAAATGAAAAGGATGAAACAAAAAGTCAGAATATCATCCACCGTTATAATGATAAGTTAGGATACAAACCTTTACAATTAATTCAAGATACCAAACCTGTAGTAATAATTGATGAGCCACAAACAACATTAAGTACTGAGCTGGCGAAGAAAAGTGTCAAAAACTTAAATCCATTAGTAATGGTTCGCTACTCTGCAACACACAGAGAAAAGGTTAACCTAATGTATAAATTGGATGCTGTTGATGCATATAATCGTCAGTTGATAAAGCAGATAGAAGTCGCTTCTGTAAAAGTAGAAGGAGCGGCCATTGACGGCGCATATTTAAAACTGGAGAGCGTAAAAAATAAACCCAATATCAGAGCTAAAGTTGACTTGGATGTTATGGAAAAAGGAGATCGGAAACGCAAACCAAAGGAGCTGAAAAAAAATGACGATCTATTAGAGATTACAAAATTACAACAGTACGAAGGATATATTGTAAATGATATTTATACGCAAGAAGGTAATGAATATGTGGAATTCATTAACGGGGTAATTCTGAAATTAGGTGAATCGATTGGCACCGTAGATGATGGTTTGATAAAACGAATGATGATTCGGAAAACTATTGAAGAGCATTTAGATAGGGAAGTGATTTTGAATCCTAAAGGGATTAAAGTGCTAAGCTTATTTTTTATTAATGCAGTAAAACATTATCGTTTGTATGATGAAGATGGTAATAAGCAAAATGGTGATTATGCAGTAATGTTTGAAGAAGAATATGTGAAGC
>JBBIUJ010000376.1:0-4081 GCA_037440345.1 Prolixibacter sp. | reverse complement strand
TGCTTAATCAGCTGATATCCTGAATATTATAAGGTGTTTCCTGATAGACATAGTAATTGAGCCAGTTCATAAAAAGGAGATTGGCATGGGATCTCCAGCTCAGAATTGGCCTTGATTCAGGATTGTCGTGGGGGTAATAATTCTTTGGGACCTCAATGGGAAGACCCTTTTCCGAATCGCGTTTGTACTCTCTGTCCAACGTTCTCAGGGAATATTCAGGATGTCCGGTGACAAATATTTGCTTTCCATTTTCAGCTATTGCCATGTAAACACCCGCCTGATCTGAAACAGAAAGAATCTTAACCCCGGGCACGGAGGCGAAATCCTTGGCTTTCAATTCTGTATGCCGGGAGTGAGGGGCCCTGTAAACATCATCAAAACCCCTGAAAAGCGGAAGTTTCTTATCGGTAACAGTATGATCAAATACACCAAACATTTTCTTTTCCAAAGGATATTTGGGTATTCCGTAATGGTGGTATAGTCCGGCTTGCGATGCCCAGCAGATAAACATCGTTGAAGTTACATGCTGATGGGCCCAGTCGAATATTTCACGGATCTCATCCCAATAGTCAACCTCTTCAAAAGGGAGGTGTTCGACAGGCGCACCCGTGATGATCATTCCGTCAAATTTCTTCTTTTTAATCTGATCGAAAGTCAGATAAAACGATTTAAGGTGATCTTTCGACGTATTTTTTGGGGTATGCCCTTCAATCTGCAGAAAGTCAATCTCTATCTGGAGCGGAGTGTTGGAAAGCAACCGAAGCAAATCTGTTTCGGTTGCAATCTTCAATGGCATCAAATTTAGAATCACGATCTTTAATGGACGAATATCCTGGTGTTCGGCTCTCGTCTGGTCGATAACAAAAATATTCTCTTCTCTCAACAAATCGATGGCAGGCAATCCATCCGGCAGATTTAAGGGCATAACTCAAAATTTTATGATATCAATAATTCAAAAATAGATTAAAAGACTGTTTAATTTTTTAACACAGAGAATAATTTTCAACTAATCGAGAATTTAGTTTGTATAGATCTTTTTGCCTTTGCATAAATTTCAGAGAAAAAATACTGAGGTCACAGAGTTAAAAAATCGCAAGCGATTTTTTTCTCTGTGCCACTCGGGGATTCCTCAGGTGTTTCGTTGATCAGGCAACAATTTCATAACCATTTTTAATTTCATTCAGGAGTAATAATTTCTCTGTGTAATATTTTAAACGGCTTCTAAATCTTTGCCAAAGCTTGTTCAAAATCGGCAATAATGTCATCAATGTGCTCAATTCCTACCGAAACCCTCAGTTGGGAAGGAAGTACACCGGCTTGAAGTTGCTCCTTGTCACTCAATTGGGAATGAGTAGTTGCTGAAGGCTGGATAATAAGGGTACGCACATCGCCAACATTGGCCAGATGGCTTACCAGCTTTAGATTGCTCACAAGCTGGATGGCATTCTCCTTACTCCCTTTCAGTACAAATGAAAGCACGGCACCGGCGCCTTTTTTGAGATATTTGCTGGCAAGCGCATGGTTCTCGTCAGATTTCAAACCGGGATAGATCACTGAGGCAACCTTGGGATGATTCTGTAACCACAAGGCCAGTTTCTCGGTGTTCTGAACATGACGTTCAACCCTTAATGAGAGTGTCTCCAACCCCTGGATCAATTGGAAAGAGTTAAAGGGAGAGATTGCCGGGCCGTAATCGCGAAGACCTTCTACCCTTGCCCTGATGATGAATGCGATGTTTCCAAATGGGCCATTTGAGCCGAATACATCCCAGAATACCAATCCGTGATATCCTTCTGAAGGCTCAGTGAATCCAGGGTACTTGCCATTTCCCCAGTTAAAATTACCACCATCCACGATGACGCCGCCAATGGAGGTACCATGACCTCCGATCCATTTTGTAGCAGATTCGACCACAACGTTGGCGCCATGCTCCAACGGACGGAAGAGTGCACCGCCACAGCCAAAAGTGTTATCAACAATCAGTGGAAGATCATGCTTTTTCGCCAGTTCCGCAAATCTTTCAAAATCAGGAACATTAAAACTGGGATTTCCAATGGTTTCAAGATAGATAGCTTTGGTTTTGCCATCAATTAGTTTTTCAAAATTTGCCGGATTCAAATCATCGGCAAACCTGGCCTGGATACCAATGTTCTTAAATGTAACTTTGAACTGATTGTATGAACCACCATAAAGGTAAGGCGATGTGACAAAGTTGTCACCTGCGCCGGCAATATTGGTAATGGCAATAAATTGTGCTGCATGCCCTGAACTTACAGCCAACGCTGCGACTCCCCCTTCCAGGGCGGCGATCCTTTTTTCAAAAACATCTGTCGTTGGGTTCATTAACCTGGTGTAGATATTGCCAAATTCCTTCAGCCCAAAAAGATTGGCCGCATGTTCGGAATCTTTGAAAACATAGGAAGTTGTCTGGTAAATAGGAACGGCCCTCGAAAGAGTGTCCTGATCGGGCGTGTGGCCTGCATGAACCTGCAGTGTTTCGAATTTTTGTTTTTGAGTACTCATGGTAATTGATTTCTAATTGTTTATTGATTTAAATATTTGTTTTTACTTTTCAAAAAATTCGCGGTGAATCGCTTTGACAGCGGCGCTCCTGTCGGATAATTGAACAAGGTAGTAACTCACTATTGGAGACGCCCCGGAACAACTCATCAACACATTGATACTTTCGGAGGCCAGGGCAGTAAATATTCTCGCCGCGATACCATAATTGTCTGTAATGCCATGACCAACAGCCGCCACAATAGCAATGTCATCCTCTATTTGCAGTTTACCTACTGCAGATAATTCAATGGCGCTTACAACTGCAAAGGCATTTTGCAGATCTTTTTTAGCAAGAAGGATGTTTATTGAAATCTGTGAAGTCAAAACAGAACTGATATTGATACCGGCAAGGTGAAGGGCTGTGGTTACCTTGGCCAAAATACCCGGTTTGAGCCCAACACCGGGGCCTTTTAGTTTCAGCAATCCAAAATCATCACTAAAGGTCACACTTTTCACAACTCCTTTCAAAACTGATTTTTCATGACTGATAATGGTCAGTGGTTTAGCAACGTCCAGCGTACCATAGATATTGAATATACG
This sequence comes from Prolixibacter sp., assembly GCA_037440345.1. GTDB lineage: Bacteria > Bacteroidota > Bacteroidia > Bacteroidales > Prolixibacteraceae > CAINVV01. The sequence continues at coordinate 979 of JBBIUJ010000376.1, read as the reverse complement.
AACGGCAATATGAGGATCGATAAGAGGCTCAACTGTTCTGGGATGCAAAATTTTGGCTCCAAAATAGGCCAGCTCAGCCGCCTCATTGTAAGACAGTTTTTCGATCAGTACCGGATTGCTTACCAGTTTTGGATCTGAACTGAGAAAACCATTTACATCCTTCCAGATATCGAGGGAGGCGGCTCCAACGCATCTGGCAAGGGCGGCGGCGGCATAATCACTTCCACCCCTGCCGAACAAAGTGGTTTTCTGTTCTTGCGATACCCCATAAAAACCCGGAACAACAAAGATCACATCTTCATTGAGCGAATCCCTAACTCTGCTTGTTGAGTGGTGGAAATCGGCTGTAGCATTCCCAAATTCACCATCCGTAATTAATCCGATGGTTTCAGGAAAGGCAATTTTTGATTCCAAATTTTGGGAGTTCAGTATCCCGTTAAGGAAAATTGCCGACAACCTCTCCCCATATGAAAGCACGTGGTCTTCAAGCGCTTTTGAGGCATCACCGGTAAGTGCGATTCCTACCAAATAATTCTTTAGTTCATCCAACTGATCCTGAATCAATTTTATCGTCGTTGACCGCAACTCATCATCCTGAATGAAATAGTTCAAAGAGCCTATTTTCAGATCATAAAGGTATTGTACGCACCTGGCGGCTACGCTTTCATCGTGACGGGCTTTTTCCAGTGCATCGACCAGATAGTTGGTCACCCCATAAAAGGCGGAAACTACAACAATCAAAGGTTGATTGTAATTTTCTACTACTTGAACGATACGGCGAATCTCTTCGTTGCTTCTAAGATTTGATCCACCGAATTTCACTACAATTTTCGGCATTGTATAAAATTTTAAGATATAAAACTTGAGGAATTTGTCTATTCAGACGGGAATTGGAAAGCCTTCAAACAGGATTAAGCCCCGAGAGAAGGCTATTGCATAGACATAGACATGGTGCGCATAGAAGAGAGAATGCCGTTGC
>JBBIUJ010000375.1:0-4093 GCA_037440345.1 Prolixibacter sp. | reverse complement strand
AAGGTCAACAATTCCAAATCCTTCTCCTTGTATTTCAATAAGTTTGCGATATTTTTCTTCACTTTCACGCAAGGAAATTTCCATCATCTTACGTTCCGTTATATCGGTGAAAGAGACCACAATTTGGTTGATAAGCTGATCGTAAAAGACCGACATAATTCCAACCCTGACCTCTCCATTTTTCAAGAGAAACCTAAATTCATAGTTGTTGGGTGCATCCGCAGATTGTTGGAGCCTAAGTCTGTTGAACTCATTCAATCTTTTTCTTTCGGATTCAGGAATCAGTCGTGTCCAGCTTTGACCCACAACCTCTTCCCGTGTAAAACCTGTCAGTTTGCAGTAAGCATCATTGATCATTGAGACACTTGTGTCTGTTTCCATGATAAGAATAGCTGAGGCGTTGTTTTCGAAAATGGTCCTGAACCGTTCCTCGCTGGTCTGGAGGGCCTTTTTTGTCTTTGAAAGTTTGTAATCCAGAATTCTGGCCAGGGCATAAACAATGATACCTACCAAAGGGATAGCTACAAAGAATTTAAATATTGTAGTCGTGAAAAAGCTCAGGCTTATTAACCCGGAAAATTGATCAAGGTAACTATCAATGATTATTATCAAGAGGATCATTGGCAGAAATGCCAGCATCAATCTCAACTCCACGGTAGTACCTTTAACCAATTTTTTAAAGAAGGATGACATAATTTTTAAAATATTGTAAAGAATCTATGCGGTATTTTGTCATATTCTGTTAACAAAGCGAAGATAGGAATTGTTCATTCTCCTGCTTCATAAGATTGATCCAATTATGAAATGAAATAATATCTTTGGGAATCAAATCTAAATGAAAAAAACATGCATAAGTTTATAATGGGATTAGTTGCCATGGTTGCCTTGATGGCATTTAAGAGCGATAAGAATGCATACATGATTTTTGATGCCAAAGGCAAAGAGTGCCACTATGCCAAAATGCTTGAAATGACCAAGGAGGCGGATGTAGTTCTCTTCGGGGAACAACATGACAATCCGATTGACCATTGGCTTGAACAGGAACTTACCAAAGATTTGTTTGAAGCAAAAAAGGAGAATTTGATCCTTGGAGCAGAGATGTTTGAATCTGACGATCAGGTAGTTGTTAATGAATATTTGTCGGGATCGTTGACTGAAAAAACATTCAAGGATGAATGTAAGCTTTGGACCAACTTCCCCAGTGATTACAAGCCGCTGCTTGACTTTGCCAAGAAAAACAAGCTGAAGTTTATTGCTACCAATGTACCCAGAAGATATGCCAATATGGTATACACCAGAGGTTTGGAAGAACTAGATAGCATCGAAACTGATGCAAGAAGATGGATTGCCCCTCTTCCGATTGCGTATGATAAAACACTCAAATGCTATGCCGATATCTTTGCAGCAGCCAAAGGCCACGGGGGTGAGAACCTTCCAAAATCACAAGCCATCAAGGATGCGACCATGGCCTATTTCATCTTGAAAAATTTATCTGCCGGTCAAACCTTTATACACTACAATGGCTCTTATCACAGTGATAACCACACGGCAATCGAATGGTACCTGAAACAATCGCGTCCCGACTTGAAGGTGGTTACAATAGGATCAACGGAACAGGATTCTGTTGATGACCTCTCCAAAGAGAATACCGGATTGGGGGATTTTATTCTTGTCACTCCCACATCGCTGAGCAAAACGTATCGGCCTTAAAAATAGTCCCACTTGGTTACCCTTACGAACCATATTGATGGATTTAATTACTATTTGCATAATCCTTATGATATGGATCTACAATTTGAACGAATTCAGTCGGGTTCGCACCGGCATCTTCAAGACCTTCTGTGCCTCTACACCGAATCTTTTCCTTATGAGGAGAGACGAATTACCAGCGATTTGCTGCGAATGTTGAACGATCAGGAAATGTTTTTTACTGCAGTTCTCGCTGAGGAGGCAGTCGTTGGTTTTGTAATCTATTGGAAATTCGGTCATTTCCGTTACATAGAGCACTTGGCTATTTATCCTTCACAACGCAGAAAAGGCTTTGGCGCTGCGGTACTTCAACATTTACAACGAGAAGGGAGGCCTCTTTTGTTGGAAGTGGAGATTCCCTACGATTCAACGAGCACTCAGAGAGTTGGCTTTTACAATCGGGCTGGATTCAATGCTTTACCTGTCTATTACCATCAGCCTCCCTACCGCAAGGGCGAATCCCTGGTCCCCATGTTACTCTTCTCGGATCATGCCGATTGGGATGAGGAACTTCTGAGGGTTTCGACCGAACAATTTCAGGAGAGGGTTTATTACAGGTATTCAAGGAGTTGATGTGAAAATGAGAAGAAGGGGACGACTAGGACGACTGGGACGACTAGGACGACTGGGAGGAGCGCTGTGATGAAGCATTGAAATTGCTATTTTAATACTAACACGATTTATTGATGAGACATTTTAAACTACTATTGCTATTGATGCTGCTTGGCATGGCAGGATTGGCCGATGCCCAAAAACTACGGTTCAACGAGGCAGGTGAATTCAAGATCATTCAGTTTACCGACATGCACATCGACTACAAACATGGATACAATGATCCGGTTTTTAATTTGATGTCGGTAATTGTGGATGCTGAACGACCTGATTTGGTAATGCTTACCGGTGATATTGTTGTCAAAAGTAATGCTATGGAAGTTTATCAACGATTTGAAAAGCTGTTTGCCGCCCGCAAACTGCATTGGGCATTGGTGCTTGGCAACCATGATGAAGAGTACGGAAGTACCAGGGAGCAGATGGTCGAAATGCTTAAGGAAATGCCTTATTGTCTAACAACAATCCAAAAGGGAATACGCGGGGCATCCAATTTTGCACTGCCGGTTATTGGCAAAGATCAAAAAGTCAAAGCTTTGATCTATGGATTGGATTCCAATTCGCACAGCAGAATTGATGACAGGGTCGATGGTTATGATTGGTTTGGACTGGATCAAATTTTATGGTACCAAAAAACCAGTGCTGCCTACACGCAGAAAAATGGAGGGAAACCGCTTCCGGCGCTAGCCTTTTTTCACATTCCTTTTACCGAATATAACGAAGCATGGGACAATAAAGATGTCAAACCCATCGGGGTGAAGAATGAACGCGTCAGTTGTCCGGATGTTAATTCAGGAATGTTTGCTGCCATGCTAGAAAGCAACGATGTGATGGGAACGTTTGTAGGGCATGATCATACAAACGACTACATCGGTGTTTCACACAATGTTGCATTAGCTTTTGGCCGCTGTTCGGGTGGCGAGAATGCCTATGGTGATCTGCCGGATGGCGGTAGGGTAATCGTTCTGAAAGAGGGCAAACGAACCTTCGATACCTGGATTCATGAAAAAGACGGCAATATTGTTTATAAATGTTCCTATCCGGAATCGTTCCCTATGCCAAAGAAGAAGGATAAAGGATAAAGTAAAAAGGATAAAGTGAGCCCCGCACGTTGTTGCAAGGTATAATGAATGCAAACTCGGTTTCATTCGAAATCTTGCTCGTAGCGTTCTTACTTTATCCTTTTTACTTTATCCTTTATCCTTCTTCTTAAAGTGCTGGGAGTCCCCCCATTCTCCATATCCAATCTCACTATCGGCCAACGCCAGCCTTGCATCCAGGCAACCGCTGCATTGTTCGGGCTCCTCGTTGGTGCAGGGTTTGTTGTTGTACAGCAGGTAGTTGTTGCGGTAGCTACCGGGAGTAATATTGGGCATAATGATATTGGCCCCGGCCTTGACAGCCTTCTCTCTGCCCAGTGGATCGATGGCCTGCAAAGCTGTTGTAGCTGCAATATTGATATCGGGCATCATCAGTCGCAGGATCGCCACCATTTTAAGGGACAGATTGAACCTTCCTGAAAGCGGCAATGCATCAGACTGAGGAGTATTGAAGGGGGTATCGTCGTGTTCGATAAAGGGACCCATGCCAACCATGTCGATATCGAAATCTTTGAAAAACAAGAGATCGCCGGCCAGATCTTCCAGCGTTTGGAAAGGGGTTCCTATCATGACCCCGGTTCCCGTCTGATAACCGATTTTTTTAAGGAGAGTTAGCGCCTCCAACCGCTTCTCAT
>JBBIUJ010000374.1:0-4110 GCA_037440345.1 Prolixibacter sp. | reverse complement strand
ATGCATACCATTTTGTCGACTCCATGGGGCTCCTGGGTAAATTGGTCAAGAACCAGGGCGGGGAGTTGTTCGGCAAAATGGGTACGGAAGGATATACTTTTCAGGACTCTGAGGCAATTGTGGACGGAGCATTTATCGGATTGCCCGTCGACGAAGATTTCGAACCTGAGCTGAGTGAAGGTCGGGTCACAGCATGGGTTAACTCCCTGATGAAGGAATTCTGATGATGGCCAATACACCGGTTCCAGCTTCGGTTGTCGAGGAGAAGATTGCGGCTTTAGAGGTCGAAGAGATCGGCAATGCTTCGATCAGGGAGATCGTACAGCTGGTCAGCAGTATTGAGGCAGCAACAGGTATCAGTTACATCCGGATGGAGATGGGAATCCCCGGACTTCCCCCCTCCCGGGTTGGCGTAGAGGCCGAAATTGAGGCGCTGCGAAACAATGTAGCATCAAAATATCCCCAAATTGACGGTATCCCGGCCTTGAAATCTGAAGCGTCGCGTTTTGTTAAACTTTTTATGAACGTCGATGTCAGGCCCGAAGGATGTGTTCCTACTGTCGGTTCGATGGAAGGCAGTTACGCTGCTTTTTTGGTTACAGCGGCAAGGGAAAAAGAGAAGGATACCGCACTCTTTATCGATCCTGGTTTTCCGGTTCAGAAGCAGCAGATGCTGGTGATGAACCAGAAATATGTCTCCTTTGATGTCTTCGACTTCAGAGGGGAGAAACTGAGAGAGAAACTTGAATCTTACCTATCAAAGGGGAACATCTGCAACATCATCTACTCCAATCCCAACAATCCATCCTGGATTTGTCTGACAGACGATGAGCTAAAAATCATCGGCGAGCTGGCAAATAAATATGATGTGGTGGTCATCGAAGATCTCGCCTATTTTGCGATGGACTTCCGGCTGGATTTGTCAAAACCGGGCGTACCGCCTTATCAGCCAACTGTTGCGCGATATACACGAAACTGGGTTATGATGATCTCAAGTTCCAAAGTATTCTCATATGCCGGTCAGAGAATCGGGGTATTGATTATTTCAGACCTGCTATATCATCGTCATTCCCAACATCTTAGCGATAGACTTCGTGTCCATGGCTTCGGCAATGCAATTGTTCACCGTGTGCTTTATGCCATGACCTCCGGGACATCCCATTCTGCTCAGTATGCTTTGGCAGCTATGTTCAAACATGCCAATGATGGAACCTATGATTTCATCGCCGAGGTAAAGGAATATGGGGAGAAAGCCCGGATCATGAAGCAGCTTTTTATCGCCAACGGATTCGAAATCGTTTATGCCACAGATATTGATAAACCCGTTGGGGATGGATTCTATTTCACGATCAGCTATCCCGGAATGGATGAGGCAAAACTGTTGTACCATCTCCTTTTTTATGGTATCAGCGCCATCTCATTGGGCAATACCGGGAGCTCAAAACAGGGTTTGAGGGCTTGTGTCTCAAATGTGCGTCGTGATCAATTCGAAGAACTCGGAACAAGATTGAATCAGTTTCATCGGGATTTTCCGGCCGACTTATAAATTGAAAGTAAAAGTGGTCGTTTTTTGAAAATATGTAAGAAATCGGATACAGGATAAAAGTCATAACTGACAAATTTTCCAATTCCGAAATTTGAAATTAAAATAACGAACAAAATGGCTAAAGTCATAGGAGCAGTAGTTGTTGACTCGGAAGTTTGCAAGGGATGTAACCTCTGTGTCGTATCTTGTCCGACGAAAACCTTGGGACTCAACCGCGACGTCAATAGCAAGGGATACCACTATTCTTACATGGAAAACCCTGAAGAATGTATCGGATGTTCAAATTGCTCATCAGTTTGTCCGGACAGTTGTATCACCGTTTACAGATTAAGAGTAGAATAGATTAATCAATTAAAAAATCCAAATATGGGTGAATTAAGATTGATGAAAGGAAATGAAGTGATTGCGGAAGCTGCCATTCGGTATGGTTGTGACGGTTATTTCGGATATCCGATCACCCCACAATCGGAAGTGATGGAGTCGCTTATGACTTTAAGGCCCTGGGAAACCACCGGAATGGTTGTATTGCAGGCCGAAAGCGAGATCGCATCCATTCACATGGTATATGGGGCAGCAGGATGCGGCAAAAGAGTGATGACCTCCTCATCAAGTCCAGGCATTAGTCTGATGGCTGAAGGAATCTCCTACATCGCAGGCTCTGAACTTCCCTGTGTTATCGTTAATGTTCAGCGGGGAGGACCCGGCCTTGGCACCATACAGCCCTCTCAAGCCGACTACAACCAGGCAACAAAGGGTGGTGGCCACGGAGACTATTCCTTGTTGGTACTGGCGCCTGCTTCAGTTCAAGAGATGCACGATTTTATCGGTCTTGGCTTCGAATTGGCGTACAAATACCGTAATCCTGTGATGATTCTGGCCGACGGGGTCATTGGTCAGATGATGGAGAAGGTTGAACTGATGGACCAGCGGCCAAGATGGACCGACCAACAATTGAAAGAGATCACAGGCAGCTGGGCAACTCAGGGTAAGACAAAAGATCGGGCCAAACATGTGATCACCTCCCTCGAAATGGATTCACACATCATGGAAGATAACAACCTCCGCCTTCAGGCAAAATACAAGCGGATGAAAGAAGAGGATGTCAGGTATGAGGCCATTGATTGCGAAGATGCTGAATTTGTATTTGTTGCCTTTGGTTGTGCTGCCAGGATTTGTCAGAAAACCGTTCAAATAGCCAGGGCACAGGGACACAAAGTCGGACTGCTAAGACCCATTACGCTTTTCCCTTTCCCTGAAAAGGTAATTGCAGAAATGGCCGGTCGTGTCAAAGGCTTTTTGACTGTCGAGTTTAATGCAGGTCAGATGGTCAACGATGTGCGTTTGGCTGCCAATGGCAAGACAAAAGTCGAATATTTTGGCCGGATGGGCGGAATTCTTCCCTCTCCGGATGAAGTTGAGAAAGCGCTTTTCCAAACATTGATAGGAGGATAAACTATGTCAGAAGTTGCTGAAAGAATCAAAAATATCGTCAAACCTGAAAACCTGATCTATAGCAAGTCGCCGGTTTTGAACGATGTGACGATGCACTATTGTCCGGGATGCAGTCATGGAGTCGTGCACAAACTGATTGCGGAGGTCATTGATGAATTGGGAATCCAGGACCAGACCATTGGGGTCTCCCCGGTAGGTTGTGCTGTTTTCGCTTACAATTATATAGACATTGACTGGTCTGAAGCAGCCCATGGCCGTGCGCCTGCAGTTGCAACCGGGATCAAGCGGGTTATGCCGGAGAAAACCGTGTTTACCTACCAGGGCGATGGCGACCTTGCCGCTATTGGAACAGCAGAGACCATGCATGCAGTGAACAGGGGCGAGAATATCGTCATGATCTTCATCAACAACGCTATCTACGGGATGACCGGAGGACAGATGGCCCCAACCACCTTGCTGGGTCAGGTAACCTCAACAACTCCTTATGGAAGGAATGTCGACCTTAACGGTTATCCATTAAAGATAACAGACCTTATCGCTCAATTGCCGGGGGCAGCTTATGTTACCCGTCAGAGTGTTCATACTCCCGGAGCCGTCAGAAAAGCAAAAAAGGCGATAAAAAAGGCATTCGAACTATCGCAAAAGAATATAGGTACCTGCTTCGTAGAGGTAGTCTCCACCTGTAATTCGGGTTGGAAGTTGACTCCGGTCGATTCCAACGATTGGATGGTGAAACATATGTTTCCGCTCTTTCCAATCGGCGACCTGAAGGATGGCGGAAAGGATTCAACTGAACCTTACAAGACACAAGGATAAAGGATAAAGGTTAAAGGTTAAAGGATAAAGTGAGGGCAGCACGGTTTGTGCTTTAAGAAGTAAAAATAACGTACTGAAAGATAAATATTGAAAGTTGAGTTAAGTGGATTAGAAACTGTTTAGAATTTGTCATTCCATATACCGGAGGTATAATATGTGGGTAGAAAGCAGATGATTGAGGATCTATTTCGTCCTGTACGGGACGAAATTATCATTGGGGATTAATTTTCTACCCACATTAAATCCCTACCGGGATAAAAAATGTAAATTTAAACAGTCTCTTAGGTTTTAAAGGT
>JBBIUJ010000373.1:0-4124 GCA_037440345.1 Prolixibacter sp. | reverse complement strand
TCAAAATGGTCAACCAACTTCATAGCAAATGAGTGCGTTATTTTCAGAATGTTGGTTCCACCCCTCCTCATTGTAAAATGGCAACTGCTTTTGCCACATGGAGAAGTATCTGCCTTTCCGCTGCCACAAGCTGAGATGGGTTCCCTCTTCCACAACAAGGCCTTTCTCCAATACTGCAATATGGTCGGCCTGGATGACGGTGCTAAGCCGATGCGCGATAACGAGAATGGTTTTTCCCTGGCTCTTTAGTCGTTGGATGGTCTCCTGCACAAAATGCTCCGATTCGTTATCGAGCGATGAGGTGGCCTCATCGAAGAGCATGATTTCAGGATTACGGTAGAGGGCCCGGGCGATGGCAACTCTTTGCTTTTCGCCACCCGAGAGGGATGTTCCGTTTTCCCCAATCCAACTGTTCAGTCCGGCCGGAAGATTTTCAATGAAAGCTTTCATGCCCAATTCCTGACAGATATCCATGACCCTGGAAATATCGGGATTGAACTCACCGACTGCAATATTCTCGAGTATGGTTCCTGTAAACAGATCGAGCCGTTGGGGAACAACTCCGACCATTTTTCGCAAACTCACTGTCGAGACATGGTCCAGGTTACATTCGCCAATATTGATACTTCCTCCTGTTAAAGGATAAAGCTTCTGGATCAGTGCCACCAGAGTAGTTTTCCCCGAACCGCTCTCTCCAACGACTGCTGTGATCTCCCCTTTTTTGATACGAAAAGAGAAATGATCGAAGACCTCGGTACGGGTACCATAGCTGAAATTCACCTGACGGAATTCAATGTCGCCTTCCCTATCGCGGGTGATATCAAACTTGTTTTCATCTACTTCCTGGTCCAAATCCATAATCTCAAAAAGTCGGTCAGCTGCAATTAGCGCATTCTGGATCGATTTGTTCATTCCGATCAGGTTGGATGCTGGGCCTGTAAAATAGCCAGCAATGGCATAGAAAGAGAGTAACTCGCCTGGTGTGATGGATTGGTCCATCACATAATAAGATCCAACCCAAAGTAGGACAATTGTGGATGTTCTGCTGATTAATTCAGTTCCGGTCGAGGAAAAGAGGCTATTGGTGGTGGAGCGATAGATCGATTTAAGCAGTTTGACAAAGCGAAGTTCTGTCTTCAGGTTCGAATAAGACTCCAGTCCAAACTCTTTGATGGTACGCACCGAATTGAGCGACTCCACCAGTTGGCTCTCCAGATCGGCCGTATCCTCCATTAATTTTCTTTCCCTCTTCTTATTCAGTTTGTTGGTGATCCAATAGATCAATCCGTACAGAGGGAGAACGATGCAGACCACCAGCGCGAGTTTCCAACTGTAGAGAAACATCAGCCCAAATGAAAAAATTACAATGAAGAGGCTAACCAGTAAAGAGATAGCGATATCGTTTATGAATGCACGTATTTTTACCGCGTCATTGATCCTCGAGACAATTTCACCAACACGCATGGAATCGAAAAAATTCTGGGGCAGTTTGAGCAGGTGTTTGTAATATCCAAGGATCAAACGGGCATCAATTTTTTGTCCGGTTTGAAGTACGAAGATATTTTTATAATAGCCGATAAAGAGTTGAAAGAGAACCAGAAACAACATTGTTGCACTTAAGAGGTTCAACAAGTTGGTGTTGTGATCGACCAAAACAAAATCGGTTATTTTTTGCAGATAGATTGAGGTCGATAAGCCGAGAATGGTATAAACAACGGCTCCAAGCAAGGCCTGAAGCAGAATATTTTTGTGTGGTTGTAATAGAAAAACAAACCTGCTGAAGATCGATATCTTCTCGTTTTTAGGTTGGAAACCGGCACCTGGTGCCATAAGGATCAGAACACCTGTCCAAATTTCGGCAAATTCAGTAATTGATGATTTGTGCATCTCACCATCGGCAGGATCCATGTATTCGACCCGCATTTTTGACAGTTTGTAGATCACCACAAAATGGAGTAGGGTCTTATTTACGACCACATGTGCGATAGCCGGACAGGGGATTTCGGGGAGCGCTTCTATACCACCCTTCACCCCCTTTGCAGAAAATCCAAGTCTTTCGGCCGCCTTGATCAGTCCCCAGGCATTGGTCCCTTTCTGATCGGTACCGGCCATCTGGCGTATTTTTGAGACTGGAATGCCTAGACTGTAATGTGCTGCGATGGAGGCCAGACACGCCGCGCCGCAATCGGTAATGTCGCGTTGTTTGATTTTTGTCTTCATCCGTTTTTACGTTTTGGGTTTAGCCAATTGTCTGCTTTGTCGTATAAGAGCTGAAACAATGTCCTGTCTGCAACTTTGAACCGGCCAGTGAGGGTCATCCCTTTTTTCAAATTGCCAATGGTCCCGTTTTTTAGTTTCAGAAAGCTTTGGTCGAGTTGGCATCTGACCCTAAAAAAGGGTTGATTGTTGACGCTGACTACATTACCGGAGATTTCGTTTACCCATCCGGTGGCAACACCCCATAAATTGTAATTAAAGGCGTGAAACTGATAAGATACTGCCATTCCTCGATCGATCAATCCAATGTCTGAGGGAGGAACATAACACTCTACCAACAGTTTGTCGTCTGGTGCAATCCTGGCGATTGGCTGATTGGGAACCACAAAATTTCCCGCTCGGATTCCAGTGTACCCGGTAATGGTCCCGGCTATTGAGGCAGTCAGGCAATATTGAATTTTCTCCTTTTTTAATTGTTCGATCTTTGTTTGCATGTCCGCCATTTCGAGCGTAATCTCCTTAATTTTTTCCTGCCATACAGAGAATTGCTGTGCATGGATAGTTTGGTATCTGTTTTTTTCGGATTGATATCGGTTTGTCACTGTCTCAAATTCAAATTTGGGAGTGATACCCTTTTGGTAAAGTGTTTGGGACATCAGGTATTCCCTTTCTGCCTGATTCAATTGGGTCTGCTGTTCTGCCATTCTGTCGGAGTAGGAGAGGTACTCCTGCCTGTAAAGCGCTGTTTGAAGTGTACCATTGTTGCCAAGGATTATTTTATGAAGATCAGACAGTTGCAAACTGTCTTCCTTTAATCGGAAAGACAACAGCATAAACTCATGGTCGATCTTGTCGGAGGCCACCAGCAGCAGGGTATCACCCTTGTTGACGAAGATATTTTCTATGATCCGGCATGATATCACCTGCCCCGATATGACCGGAACAACCTGGTTGTCTTCGTACCCGGAGCGTACCACCCCTTCACTTTGGGTTGTTACCTGCACATTTATAAAAGGCAGCAATGAAATAGTTACCAACAGGAATAAAATAACCGTGATGTAGATGACTCTTCCGCCTGAGTGATTTTCTGAGAAATAACTTTCGGAACTACTTCTGGCGATTTCGGGAGGGAAAAATTGTTTGTTTTCCATACTTGTTGAGCTTAACTTGCTACTAGTAAGTTAAGGCAAAAAAGAGAGAAAAACGAATTTTGGAGGTTAAATTTGCAGACAGGAAATCCATGGCGATCTCTTTAATGGAAAGATTTCGTCGTGCCAGCCCTTCCAAAAAGCATAAAATCCGTGACGATTCATCGGGCAGACTAATGATGGGGGTAGAATTTTTTTCTATATTCTGCAGGTGAATAACCTGTAACATTTTTAAAGACTCTGGTCAAATGAAACCTGTCGCAAAATCCTGAAATCCGGGCAATCTCATCAATTGTGCTTGTCGTGTGGTGAAGTAAGATTGTTGTTTTTTGCACCCTTCGTTCCCTTACAAATTGCTGCGGAGGGATCCCAATTCCCTCTTTAAAATGTTGAGCAAATGAGTTAATGGCCATGTTGGCTACTTCAGCCAATCTCTTGTTGGTAAGTACTTCGGAAATATGGTCTTCAATCTCCCTCAGTACCTTGATCAGTCGTTGGTCTGTGGTGGTCAGGTTCCAGTATTCAGATGGAATTTGACTGACGGACAACAAGATTATTTTGTAGATCAGCAAACTTGAAGAGATGGAAAATTCATCATGGTTTTGTTTGAGGCTATTGGCGAGCTCTTCCAAATCCACCTTGAGAGATGGGCTGACCTGAAAACAAAATAGTTCGGGAGAGATAAAATCGAAAGGCATTCCCAGATTAAAATGGATAAAGAGATGCATTACCGCCCCTTTCCCGACAAGATCGTGTTCA
>JBBIUJ010000372.1:0-4136 GCA_037440345.1 Prolixibacter sp. | reverse complement strand
AAGGGATTTTCTGACTGATTACAACCGGGAAATTGAGCTACACACAGTAGATCTCTATCAAAAAAAATCTCAGGATACGCTGAATGCAATCATTGCCCGACTGGAAAATCGATACCCTAACGGGAAATTCGACTATCTGAATTCACTCAAAAAATATAGTTTTGGCGAAATGGAGCTTGCTGTCGACCGTCAAAACAGGGAGCAAATCGCAAAAAAATACTTTGCATCAGGAGTGATTGCCATAGACCATCCAGCATTTCTCCATTTTTTCAACGCAATTTTTTCTGATTATCTAAAAATTAAATCTCAGGACATCCGGCAGAAGGAGTTTCTTAAAAAGGCTTTACAGGGAAACTTCGAGGAGTTTGTGGCACAATTATCGGGCGCCGGATACCGCAAAGAGGTCGCTGAACTTATTGCCGTTAAAAGTTTTTATGATGGTTTCTTTTCGGGCAAATTCGACAAACCATCGATGCTGAAAGGGCTGAAAGAGGCTGAATCGCTTGCGACTTTTGAACCGCTGAAAACCGTAATGCAGGGGATTCTGTCGAAACTTACTTCGCTGCAGGAGGGAAGTATTGCGCCTGAACTAATGCTGCGAAGCCAGACAGAACGCTCCTTCAAGCTCCGTGCCAACGGAAAGTTTCTCTACCTGGCATTCTTTAGGAGCGACAGCAAGGAGAGCCGTGCGGAACTGGACTCTTTGATTGTCATGAACAAAAAGATAAGCGCAATCCTCACCATTGTACCGGTATCGCTCGACAAGAATATGGCTGATGCGGTGAAACTATGGGGCGTAAAAAAATACCCCTGGGAACTGGTTACTCCGGTTCATCCCGACCTGGCCATCACAGATTACAGGATCAAGGTTGTCCCAACTTTTTATTTGATCTCGCCGGACCAAAAACTGATCCTCTCGCCGGCACTATCACCTACGCATAATTTTGAGGCGCTTTTTCTGAAGATTTATAGAGAAAGTCGATTTATGCAAAAGCAAAATCAATAAGGTATCAAAATTTACTTTGCGTCCATTTAGATTTGTATAGTTACAAACAAAAAATGTTATCAGTTCTTTGAAATATTGTGTATGTTGTTGATTTTCTTTACTTTTTGCTACTTTTTCTTTTCTTTGTTGATAAGTAAAAACTGTTAATATCAGCAATCACGGTCTGGGGTGAATTAATTGGTGTCTAAGGTTAATGGCCTATACTAAGATTAAATCCCCATACCGGGTTTTGGGCTAGCCTCGAATAGAAATTAAGGTAAGACCTATTATCAATGGCTTGAGCGTACCCGAAACGTGGTTGTTTTTAACCTTTTAAAATTAAGCAAAATGACCTTCAGAAACTTTATTGGAATTGACATTTCCAAAGGCACCTTTGATTTTTCACTGATCAAGGAAGGAGATTTATCAAACCCCATTTCCGGCCAGACAACGAATAACCCTGCGGGGATAGTAAAACTGGAAGAGTTCCTCAAAAAACAAAGTTTAATCATGGAAGAAACCCTGTTTTGCATGGAATATACCGGTATTTACTGCCGCTTGTTGTCGCAGTACCTTGTCGAGAACAATTACCACGTTTGGTTGGAGATGCCTGTCCAGATCATACGCTCCTTGGGTGTTAAACGAGGGAAAAATGACCATGTCGATGCAATCCGGATAGCAGAATATGCCTGCTTGATGAAAGACAAGGCCGTGCTCTGGCAACCACCACGTGAGATTGTCAACCAAATCAATGATTTGTTGACCCTGCGTGACAGGCTCATCGATTCCCGTAAATCATTAAAGCAACCTATCAAAGAGTTCAAGGATGCGGGGTTCAGGACCACAGCGGAATTTATCCGAAGCAGGTGCTCCTCCACGTTGTATTCCCTTGACAAAGAGATAGAACAACTTGAAAAAGAACTTGATAAGTTGATCAATAAGGATTCTAACCTCAAAAAGCTTTACAAACTGGCCACCAGTGTTCCTGGGATTGGAAAAATAACCGCTTTAACGCTGTTGTTTTTTACCAATGAGTTCAAAAACTACACCAAAGGGAACCAGCTGGCATGTTATTGTGGGGTAGCTCCCTTTGAACATGCCTCGGGAACTTCTGTCAAAGGACGAACCAGGGTGAGTAGTTTTGCCAATAAAAGATTGAAAAAACTACTTCATATGGTAGCAATGACAATCATTCAGTTTGATAAGCAGTTGTCCCAATATTATCATCGCAAAGTAAGTGAAGGAAAGAACAAGATGCTTGTCATCAATGCAATCCGCAACAAAATCCTTCATAGATTGTGCGCCGTAATAAACAGAGGTACTCCTTATCAAATAGAATATCAAACAACATAAAATATTTCAAAGAACATTTGTTTAAACCATAGAAATCTTTGTGGTTATTTTTTCCCTTTTTTACCACGAAGGTATCCAAGTGTAGCGCTAAGGTTTCACGAAGGTTTTCTCTAATTCAATAAAATAGTAATGGGAAAAATTAATGCCTCATTTTTCCAATATTTGACCCCACTAAGTAATGGACAAGCAATAATGTCTCATTTCCACGTAATCTGACCCCTCTAAATCTCCCCGAGGGGGAGACTTTAGATTCGTGTTCAGATTAACAACAGTGCCTTACTCCCCTACCTTGGAGGGGTTGGGGGAGGTCGAATGGCGAAGGTCTGAAGTATGACATTATTTTCTTCTAATCACTTAAATCTCCCGGGAAGACTTTAGATTCGTGTTCATGTCAACATCTGTGACTTACTTGACTCCCTTGGAGGGGTTGGGGGAGGTCGAATGAAGAGAATTTGAAGTACAACATTCTTTTCTTCTTATCACTTAGTGACTGTTTAAATTTAATTTTTTTATCCCGGAGGGATTTAATGTGGGTAGAAAATTAATCCCCAATGTTAATCTCGTCCTGTACGGGACGAAATAGATCTTCAATCATCTGTTTTCTACCCACATATTATACCTCCGGTATATGTAATTGCAAATTTTAAACAGTTTCTAAGGCAGGCATAATAAATTTGATTTATACCGTGAGGGAGTTTCTTTTCAGTTATATTTGGATTTCCATGGACTTGTATCACGAAATATTGCTAAAACATTGGGGGTATGCGCAGTTCAGGCCCTTGCAGGAGGATATTATCCATTCGGTGGCTGAAGGGAAAGATACACTAGGACTGATGCCTACCGGCGGAGGTAAGTCCGTTACATTCCAGGTATTTTCACTTTCGCGGGAGGGGATGTGCCTGGTAATTACCCCTTTGATTGCGCTAATGAACGACCAGGTTGACCATCTTCGCTCCAAAGGGATCAAGGCGCTGGCCATCTGTTCAGGTATGACCTCCAGGGAGATTGAGATTGCTTGCAACAATGCAGTTTATGGAGATTACAAGTTCCTTTATATCTCTCCCGAAAGGTTAACGTCGCCCAATTTTATGGAGTACCTGGTTCGTTTTAACCTGAACCTGATCACCGTCGACGAGGCGCACTGCATCTCACAATGGGGCTACGATTTCAGGCCTTCCTATCTCCGGATTGCAGAAATTCGAAAGTTTTTTCCAAATGTGCCCGTGCTTGCACTAACAGCCACAGCCACCGCTACAGTGGCTGAGGATATTCAGGAAAAGCTGCTTTTCCCACAGAAGAACCTCCTCCGAAAGAGTTTTGTCAGGGAGAACGTAACCTATCTCGTTCGTCAAAAAGAGGATAAATTGGGTTACCTCGCAGAGACGGTCTCCAAATCGAAAGGGACGGGGATCATCTATGTCAGGAGCAGGAGGAAGTGCCGCGAAATAGCCGAGCTTCTGCGACAGCAGGATGTCGCTATCGACTTTTATCACGCCGGACTTGATCCGGCGCTGCGCAGGGAGAAGCAAAATCGCTGGATGACGGGGGCTACCCGGGTGATCGTCGCAACCAATGCCTTTGGAATGGGTATCGACAAACCCGACGTGCGGTTTGTTTTGCACCTCGATCTCCCCGATTCGCTGGAGGAGTACTTTCAGGAGGCCGGCCGGGCAGGAAGGGATGGCGAACGGTCACTTGCGCTGATGATCTACAATGGGACCGACAAAAGGCGGTTGCACAAAATGGTGACCGATGCATTTCCCGAACAGGATCGGATTCGTGCCGTTTACCAGGCGTT
>JBBIUJ010000371.1:0-4145 GCA_037440345.1 Prolixibacter sp. | reverse complement strand
CTTTGTGTCCTTTGTGTTTAATTTCCTTAGGTTTTACCACGAAGGACGCTAAAGATGTCACAAAGGGAAACGATAATTATATCACTAGATTATAGAACGAAAGAGTTTTATGAAAGTTTTCCTGGTAAGTTAAGAAAATGTAATCAAATCCCCATCTCAATCTTAAATTGCCCCGGATGATAGTTATATTTTGTTAATTGTTGATTATGAACGATGTTTGTAATCTTCTAAGTTCTAATTTTGTATAGAATAAAAAATAATAAGCATCTATTGTGACCTATGTGTCTATTGTGGTGATAACTATTTTAATTCCGGTTACCACTACGAAAAATGATTAATGAATAGTTATAAATTTAAATCGATACAGTTATGAAGACAAAACTGATTGTTATTTTATTTGCAGCAGCCACGCTTGGCTCCTGTGTCAGTTCCAAAAAATTCAAGGGTTCACAGGCCCAATTGGCCCAGCAAAAATCGGTAGTTGCCAAAACGCAGCAGGATCTTTCAGGTTGCGAAGGTGAAAAGAGAAAACTGGAGACAAAAATTCTTGATCTTCAGTCTCAATTGGCTATTTTGAAAGACCAAAATACTTTTTTCAAAGAGAACAATACTCAGGCGTTGAAGCAGTTGGAAAACCTTTCGGTCATCTCCAGTTCACAGGCCGAGAGTATCAAGAAATCGATGGAAAACATGGGGGTCAAAGACCACATGATCTATAGCCTGCAATCTTCACTGGCACAACGCGATTCGCTGAACATGGCCCTGGTGATGAACCTGAAAGGCGCCATCGGTAACCTCGATGACAAGGATATCAACATCAAGGTCGACAAAGGAGTCGTATACATCGACATCTCCGACAAGATGCTCTTCCAGAGCGGCAGCTACAACATCACACAAAGGGCCAGTGAAGTTTTGGGCAAAGTGGCCACCGTACTGAAAAATCAGAAGGAGATTGAGTTCATGGTGGAAGGACATACGGATAATGTTCCTTTTAGCAGGGGTGATCTGCTGGACAACTGGGACCTCAGCGTTAAAAGGGCCACAGCTGTTGTCAGGGTGTTGCAAAACAAATATGGATTGAACCCATCTATGATGACTGCCGCCGGACGAAGCGAATACCAACCGCTTGGCACCAACGATACAGCAGATGGAAAGGCTGCCAATCGACGTACCCGGATTGTGATCCTTCCGCAGTTGGATCAATTCTTTAAATTACTGGAAAGACCTGGGAGGTAAGTGGTTGAGGATTAAAAATTAAAAATTACAAATTAAAAATGATGGGGAGATAAATCATTTGCGACATTAATAAAAAACTGAGAAAAAAGGATGATCTGGTAAACGGATCATCCTTTTTTATGATTGTTTCATCACAACAGCTTCTTAATATTGCTCACCCCGTCATTTTTAATCTGTAATTTTTAATCTTTAATTATTTAAGGTCTGACGTATTTTTTTATCGAGTCAGGTATCAGCTGATTCCCTTTGGTAGCAAAATTATTTTTGGCCTTGTAATTGGCAAACTGTCTCTGAAGCTGGTCATTCAGAACCGGATTATTTTCCGGTTCGATGTTGAGGTCGGGAAAGACTTTGTAAAGTGTGGAACCGGAAATAAAATGATCCCCGCTGATGTAGTCTGTCAGCTCACCGGTATTGCGTTTTAACGGATATTCATTCAGGTTACGAAAGGCCGGGTTGGTATCAAGACCATGTCCGATCCACGAGGAAACCGAAGGAAGGGAGAGGTGAATCCTATCCTTCATAAAGGCCAGCAAAGATGGGGTCACATCATAGTGGGTCACAATGGAGCTGAAAGCCTCTGCCTTTTCAAGCATGGGGGAGTAAATAACCAGTGGCACATGGAACCGGTCAAGCTGCGTACTGATAGGAATTTCAGGCATCCGGTGGTCGCCGGTTATGACGAAGATGGTGTTTTCATAGCTCTTTAGTTTGCTGATCTCCCGGAAAAAATACCTCAACGCATCGTCGAAATAGAACATGGTTGCAAACTGGGGAATATACTGCCGGTTGTATTTCTTTTGATCCTCCGTCAGGTTTTGCTCAACCATCCTTTTCTCGACAAGGTCGTTGTAATGCTGCTGGTCAGGCACCATAAACGGATTGTGCATGGAGAGGGTCAGCATCACATCCACACGTTTTTCTGTCTCATGTGATTTCAGGTCGGTCAGGTACTTTTTAAAGATATCGAGGTCGCCGTATCCCCAGGAATATCCATTCTTATCGGAGGGCAATTGTTTGTATTCGGTGCCATAATCATGGATCCCAACGATTTTTGTGGTTCCCTCGTGCCTGAGGAAAGGTTCCATGGCATCAAATTTTGTATCACCGCCATAGTAGAACGATGAGGTATAGCCGGCCCTGTTGATCAGCAGGCTGATCAGGCTCAGGTGATCCGGCATTTTATCTCCCAGATCGGCAAACCCTTTCTCCCCAAACGGTAGTGATCCCAGCATGGATGGAAGCACACTGAAGGTACGACCTGATGTGCTGAGGCAATTCTCCCAATAGAGGCTTTTGGCCATAAGCGAATCGAGGAACGGTGTAAAGCTTCCCAGATAAGCCCCTTCGCCACAATAGGCCCTGCCAAGACTTTCAACCAAAATGAAAACGATGGATGGGGCAGTGGTGTCGGATTTAAAAAATGGCGCCAGCACATCCGGGGTATTCTCCTTATGTAGAAAGGGATAATCCTGGCTCAGATAGGTAAACGGATTTTCGGGGTTCAGCGAATTCCCGGAATTCTGAATCAAAGGTTCGTTCAGGTTGGATAACTGAACACCATCAGGCTTGATATCTTCCGCTACCTGTGTTTTGCCATTCAGTTCGAAGCTGGATGAACCGTTTGTTTGGCTGAAATAGGCCAGCATACTCTCGCTAAAAAGATTGAATTTGTTGGCTGCAATGTTCATGCTGAACTCGTTTTTGTAGTCGACCGGATTCGGGTTGTAGCTACAAATGGGAAGTAAGGCTAAAATCAGGAAAAAAATATAAAACCGGATTACAAAATGCGCGATTTTGAAATAGTAAAGTTTGTGGAATAAATACCAGGTTATCCCCAAAAGGATCAGGACAGGAGCAAAGGTGGTCAGGCTGAACTGACCTGAGGCCCCAACGGTTTGTCTGATCTCAGCAGCAGAATATCCCAACAGGTCCGATCCTAATGGGATTCGGGTGGTGGCGAAATATTGCAGCAGTAAAATCTCACCTGCCACGACCACCGCCGCGATGGTTTCGAAAAAAATCCGGGCGCCCCGTATGCTGTAATGATCAAAGAGAAGAAATGGCAGGAGTAATACTGCAGATAATCTGAGAGATAGCAAAAGGTCAAACCTGATTCCATACAGCATCTCGCTGATACTTCCTACCGGGTAACCAGCCTTCCCGGAAATGAACAGTATTTCATAAAACCTTACCAGGATAATAAGGAGAGTCATTAGCAAACTCAGCGAAATGAACCGTTTGATCGACTGGCGAAGAAGGTATTGAAAGGGCGGTGTGTGGTGCATGGGCTATGGATTAGAAAAATCGGGTAATTCCTATATCAAAAGAATAATTCAAAACATATCCCAGGTTTAGAAACTCTTCGTTGGCAAGCAAAATTCCTAGATTTGCCGTCCAGATTTTGTTGAAAAGATGGTTGTATTCTATTCTCGCGGATTGTGACTTCAACTTCAGATAGGTTGAACTCCCATCACCGTAACGTCTGTCGTCGGGCGAGACGCCATATCCCAATCTCAATCCGATGTAATCCTCCGGATCGGCGAAGTAACGGCGGGCCTGAATAGAGCCCGAAACCGAGGTGCCTGTAGATGATGGCGTCACGAATGACCTGAACGAAATCCAGTAATTGCCGACATATTTACCAACCGTACCGGTGATCATGTAGGTATTGGAGTTGGCGAAGAAGAGCGCCCTCATTCCAAGTGACCCCTCGAAGGCCTTGGGGAAGCTGTGGTACCATTCGGCTCCCGATCTTACTTTTGGAAAGATCGACAGATTCGAGTAACCCGCATTGAGATAGAGATAATTGTTTTCACTGATATGGGGGTAGGCATCCATCTCGTACTGAAACCCTTTCGAACCAAATCTGTCGGCCCAGTTGATCCGGCCGTAAATCAGGCCAATGG
>JBBIUJ010000370.1:0-4158 GCA_037440345.1 Prolixibacter sp. | reverse complement strand
AGTGGCTCGGGTGTACTATCCAGGATTGAAAAGCCACCCGCAATACGAAATAGGCCTTCGTCAGGCGAGTGGTTTTGGAGGAATGATCTCTTTCGAAATTGCAGGAGGGGAGAAGGAGGCGGTCCTCTTCCTTGAGAGCCTGAAACTTTTTACCCTGGCGGAAAGCCTTGGCGGAGTCGAATCGTTAATTGAACATCCTGCACTCATGACCCACTCATCCATTACTGCCGAGGAGAGGGATCTGGCCGGCATCAAGGATTCACTTATCCGTGTATCTATTGGTGTTGAGGAT
The DNA here is from genome assembly GCA_037440345.1 of Prolixibacter sp. GTDB lineage: Bacteria > Bacteroidota > Bacteroidia > Bacteroidales > Prolixibacteraceae > CAINVV01. The sequence continues at coordinate 3,866 of JBBIUJ010000370.1, read as the reverse complement.
CAAAAGGATTTGATCGCGGACATGGAGCAGGCGTTTGGCTTGATTTAGGGAACTCCCAACAGATTGCTTCGCTTCGCTCGCAATGACCTACATCTAATAATCAATTGTTGGCAATTGCGCCCATCGCTTACATTAAACTGATAATTTAGCACCGTAATTGCGAGGAGGAACGACGAAGCAATCTTTCAAAATTATCCCTACTTTTATAGGATCAAAAAAATGAACCTATGAAGAATATACTTGTTTTTGTTTTGCTTTTCGTCTCCCTCTCCAGTTTTGCCCAAAAGAAAGAATCATTGTTCAATGGCAAAGATTTGAAGGGTTGGACCATCTGGGTAAATGATCCTTCCATTGCCCCCGAAAAATTCTTTTACGTCAAAGATGGTGTGATTGAAACCCCCGGTGTTCCGATGGGTTACCTGAGGACAAAAAAGGAGTACTCAAATTACCATCTCCATGTGGAATGGTGTTACCCCGAAAAACCTACGAACAGCGGGGTTTTTGTTCATACCAATGGTCCCGATAAGCAGTGGCCTTTGCATTACCAATGTCAGTTGAAATACAACAGTGCCGGCGATTTTATCGTGAATGCTGCTGGTGAAAGTGCAACCGTTGGTGATAGTACCTATGTCGGAACCGAGAAAGTTAAACCGATTGCAGTTAAACTGCATCCTTCAAATGAAACAAAGGCCGGAGAATGGAATAGTTATGATATTACTTGCAAGGGCAGTACCGTTGAGATCAAAGTAAACGGATTGCTGCAAAATACAGTAGTAAAATGTTCAATGACCAAGGGCAGTATCGGACTACAGGCAGAAGGATCCAGGATTCAATTCAGAAATATTTACGTCGAAAAGATCAAATAGATTTCATAATAAAAAAAACCGCTAAACGCGGTTTTTTTTATTATGAAATCTGAGCAATCTTTGATGCAACATATTTCCCTGCTTCCAGTTTCTTGCGTACTTCGGAGAACGCTTTGATGGTGTATTCCACATCTTCCAAAGTATGAGACGCGGTTGGGATTAATCTAAGGAGGAGCTGTCCTTTTGGAATTACAGGGTAGATTACGATGGAACAAAATATATTGTAGTTCTCTCTCAAATCCATGATTACATTGGTTCCTTCCGGAACACTTCCGGAAAGATAAACCGGCGTTACAGGTGAGTTGGTGACACCAAGTTCAAAATTTTCGGCTCTCAAACCCTTTTGAAGGGCTTCAACAATGGTCCAAAGGTTTTCGCGAATCTGAGGTTGTGTTTTGATCAGTTCCAGTCTTTTCATCAGGCCAATCACCATCGCGATGGGCAGAGACTTGGCAAAGATTTGTGAACGCATGTTGTAGCGAAGGAAGTCGCAAACCTCTTCTTTGGCTGCTAGGAAGGCGCCAATACCGGCCATTGATTTTGCAAAAGTTCCGAAGTACATGTCGATCTGATCCTGAACACCGAAATGTTCGCCGGTACCTGCTCCGGATGCACCCATGGTTCCAAACCCATGTGCATCATCAACCAGCAGGCGGAAACTGAACTCACTCTTCAATTCTGCAATTTTATCCAGTTGACCCAGGTCCCCGGCCATGCCAAATACACCTTCAGTGATAACCAGGATACCACCTCCCGTTTTTTGAACCAAAGAAGTTGCGTGTCCAAGCTGCTTGCGCAGGCTATCCATATCATTGTGCTGAAAAACGAATCTTTTGCCCATGTGAAGACGGACCCCATCCAGAATACAGGCATGCGCTTCCGCATCATAGACAATTACATCATTTCTGTTGCACATGGCATCAATAATGGAAATCATCCCCTGGTATCCGTAGTTGAGTAAAAATGCATCTTCCTTACTTTCGAAAGCTGCCAACTGTTTTTCCAGTTCTTCGTGTTTACTTGTTTGTCCCGACATCATACGGGCGCCCATTGGGTATGCAAGTCCGTATTGTGCCGTAGCTTCAGCGTCTGCCTGGCGTACTTCAGGGTGATTGGCCAATCCGCAATAGTTGTTTAAGCTCCAGTTAAGTACCTCTCTTCCACGAAATCTCATTCTTGGGCCAATTTCACCTTCCAGTTTTGGAAAGGAAAAATAACCATGCGCTTCTTTCTGGTACTGACCCAGGTTTCCCTTGTCAGTTTTAATTTTTTCAAATATATCCACGGTAGTAAACTTTATGTAGTATTGCAAAATGTTTTTGAGAGCCTGCAAATCTAAAAATTATTTTGGGTTTCAACAAGAAAGAATGTCATCCTAATTGGGGAAAAGGATAAATGCAAAACCACGTTGGTTTTAACCTTTCTTAAGCATGCAAAAGAGGTATTACTTATTCTATTAATGGAGAAAAAACTTATCTTTGCACCATGATTCGGAATGTGAGAGCATATTTTGTTGTTGGCGTTTTGTTAATCGCCTCATCTTGTGGAGAGTATCAGAAGATAGTCAAAAGCACGGACTATGAGTATAAACTCAAGAAAGCCCGTGAATTTTACGACAACAAGGATTATACAAAATCTTCGCAGCTTTATGCTGAACTGGTAAACATTTTCAGGGGAACAAACCGTTCCGATCAGGTTTACTATTATCTGGCAAAAAGTAACTTTGGTCAACGCGATTTTCTGATGGCAGGACACTACTTCAGACAATTGATCAAGGAGTTTCCGCGCAGCAGTTTTGCAGAGGAGTCGCAGTACATGGTAGGATATTGTTACTATCTTGATTCACCGACACCCCGTTTGGATCAAAAGACTACGCAGGATGCAATTGATGCGCTTCAGCTTTTCATCAATGTTTTCCCATCAAGCGCCAAGGTGGCGGATGCCAACAAGCTTATTGATGAGTTACGCGAAAAGTTGGTGTACAAATCCTACATGAACGGACGCCTTTATTATGATCTGGGCGACTATCGCGCATCCGTTATCTCCCTGACAAACAGTTTGAAAGAGTATCCCGACTCCAAATATCGTGAGGAGTTGATGTTTTACCTTTTGAAATCGAAATATCTTTTGGGCGAGAACAGTATTGAAGAGAAAAAGCGCGAGCGTTTGAATTCAGAACTCGATGAATACTATACTTTTGTCGATGAATTTCCCAACAGTAAATTCCGTAAGGAAGCAGACCGGTTCTTTGCCAATACAAAGAAGATGATGAATTTAAAAGACGAAGAAGTAAAAAAATAGCAGATAATTATGGATTATAGAAAAGTAAAAGCAGCTTCGACTACAGTACCACGCAACCTGAGCGAGTTGGATGCAACCACCGATAATATTTACGAATCCCTGATGGTCATTGCCAAAAGGGCAAATCAGATCAATGCGGAGGTAAAAGAGGAGTTGAACCAGAAGCTGCAGGAGTTTGCTTCCTATTCGGATAACCTCGAGGAGGTCTTCGAAAATCGCGAACAGATTGAAATTTCACGTTATTACGAAAGACTCTCAAAGCCTGTTCTGATCGCTTATGAAGAGTTTAAGGATGGTCTGATTTACTACCGGAATCCTGCGAAGGAGAAAAAATAATTTCTTGAGCTTGAATTAAACTGCTTCATCATGCCGCTGAAAGGGAAGAAAGTTGTTCTCTGTGTGACGGGCAGTATCGCTGCCTACAAGGCGGTCTATTTGTTGCGGGGGCTGATGAAGGCCGGGGCCGAGGTGCAGGTGTTGATGACCGAAGCGGCCAAAGAATTTGTTACTCCACTTACATTTTCAACCCTATCGGGAAAGCCTGTTTTGAGTGATTTTTTCGCCAAATCAAGCGGTTCCTGGAATAGTCATGTCGACCTGGGACGCTGGGCCGACCTTTTTCTGGTGGCACCTGCCACGGCATCAACCATTGGTAAGATGGCCAACGGCTTGTGCGACAATCTGGTAACAACAACATAT
>JBBIUJ010000369.1:0-4178 GCA_037440345.1 Prolixibacter sp. | reverse complement strand
CTGTTTTTTCAAGGATTTCCGTAAACTCCTCCGGCGCCCTTCTTGGTTTTCCGGTAGCCACGTCCATAAATGCAAGCGTGACCTCCCCTTCGTTGATCAATTCCATTTTCTCATTGTAAATTTCAGAAATGATCCTGAATTTTACTTTGGGTATCTCTTTGATGAGGGTCCTGATCGTTAGAAGTTCGTCGTAGTTGGCCGGTTTATGGTAAACGGCATGGAGCATCCTGACGGGGAGGATAATCCCACTATCCTCTACTTCCCGGTAGGATTTCCAGATCGTTCTGATCATATCGGTTCTTCCTATCTCGTACAACCTGGGATAATTCCCGTAATACATGATCCCCATTCGGTCCGTATCTGCATAACAAACGCGGTAAGGAGTTTCGTAACTAATCATATTCTTTCCTTTGTATTCAACATGCAATATTAAGCAGTTTTTTCCCGAAAAGCGTCGAAAGTCATTTAAATAAGGTCGTTTGGCCGGAGATTCCCTTCGGATACTGATGGACAGCATAATTCATGTTTTGCTATCGCATTTTTATTTATTTTTAGGTTCTCTGATCTTAACCGGACAGGGTATCTTGTTTGAACATATTCAAATCTAATTATTTACCTCAAAGAATATAAAAATGGAAAAGAATTGCATGCGCATCTTGTCGATCATCTTTTTTGTTTCTCTTCTCCCGGCATTGTCTTTCGGGATCGATTCAAAAGACACCAGAATGCTTTCCCAACCGGCTATCAGCCAGAATCATATCGCCTTCATTTATGCCGAGGACCTTTGGATTGCCAATTTGGATGGCTCCGATCCCAAAAGGCTGACAGTGGATGAAGGGATCGAATCGGATCCCTGCTTTTCGCCCGACGGGAAATTAATCGCTTTTAGCGCCCAGTACGATGGTAATACCGATGTATATGTCATTCCTGCCGAAGGCGGAATACCCAAAAGACTTACATGGCACCCCGGAAATGATCTGGTAAGAGGATTCACACCTGATGGGAAAAGCGTCCTTTTTGCCTCGCAGAGATCCACTTTTTCGGGCAGGTACTTTCAGTTTTTTACTGTCAGTCTGCAGGGGGGATTTCCTGAAAAACTGGATATTCCGAATGGCTGGTTTGCCGCTTACTCACCCGACGGGAAACAGCTTGCCTATTCTCCGCTGGTACCAGTATATCAGCAGTGGAAGCATTACAGGGGAGGAACGATCTCAAGAATCTGGCTTTACACTTTTGCCGACCATTCCGTGACCGCCGTTCCCCAGCCGCAGGGAGGTTGTAACGATGCCGATCCAATGTGGGTTTCCGGAAAGGTCTATTTTACCAGCGACAGGAACGGGGAGTTTAACCTGTTTTCATTCGACCAGTCCACCAAAGAGGTAAAGCAATTAACCACTTTTGGTGATTTTCCAATACTGAAGGCCTCTGCCGGAAACGGGAAGATCGTTTTCGAGCAGGAAGGATACCTGCATGCTTTTGATATCGCTTCCAATTCAGAGAAAAAATTGACAGTAGGTATTGCCGCCGACCTGCTTGAACTTCGGCCAAGGTATGCCCAGGGAAACAATTACATACGCTGGATGGATATCTCTCCATCCGGGTCGAGGGTCGTCATGGATTACAGGGGCGACATTGTTACTCTACCAGCCGAAAAGGGGGATCCAAGGAATCTTACCAACTCAACAGGTGTACATGAAAAATATCCCTCCTGGTCGCCGGATGGTAAATCAATTGCCTGGTTTTCGGATGCCTCCGGAGAATACAAATTGCAGATCCAGGCTCAGGATGGGAAGGGTGAAGTGACATCATACAAACTTCCGGGTACGGGCTTCTATGCCTATTCCAAGTGGTCGCCCGACAGTAAAAAAATCTCCTTCACCGACAATGGCAGAAACCTTTACATTCTTGATGTCGAATCAGGTGCCGTGAAAAAGGTAGATTCAGACGAACTTTACGCCCCCGGCCAATTCAGGCAAATGTTCGGTGACTGGTCGTCGGATTCGAGATGGATTCTTTATACCAAAATGGCCAAAACCTATTTTAGGGTTGTATATCTCTATTCGCTCGACCAGCAAAAGTCATTCCCGGTTACGGACGGCATGTGCGACGCGTCGGATCCGGTGTTTGATCCCAATGGAGAGAATATCTATTTCTTTGCATCAACAGACGCGGGTCCGGTGGTGAACTGGTTCGACCTTTCGAACCAGGATATGAAGATGACCAATTCGATCTGGCTGGCGACGCTCCGAAAAGATATCGCTTCGCCTTTCACCAAGGAGAGTGATGAAGAGAAAGGGAAAAAGGAGGCTAAAGATTCTGTCAAACAGGCGGATAAAAGCGTGAAAGATGTCAAATCCTCGAAACCAGTGGCAGAAAAGCCAAAGTTGCTGAAGATAGACACTGATGGCATAACGGACCGTACCATTAACTTGCCGGTAAGGGCTGGCGACTATTATGAACTTAACGTGGGAGCAACCGGCGAGATCTTTTACATTGCAAGGAGTTCAGGCTCTTCGGCTTCACCTATGCTTCACAAGTATGACCTGAAAGAGCGAAAAGACAGCGAAGTGATGGAACTCAATGGATACGGGATCTCTGCAGACCGCAAAAAGATGTTCTATTTTAAAAGTCCGGTTTATGGCATAACAGCAACCGGAAAGAAGCCTGAAGCGGGCAAGGGCATTTTGAATACATCATCGCTTTCAGTTAAAATAGATCCCCTGGCTGAATGGCCTGAGATTTTTGACGAAGCATGGAGAGTGAACCGTGATTATTTTTATGATCCGGGCATGCATGGGGTCGATTGGCCTGCCATGAAAGCAAAATATGGGAAGTTTCTTCCGGATCTTGCCTGCAGAAGCGACCTTAACAGGATTATCCAGTGGATGTGCAGCGAACTGGGAGTTGGCCATCACCGCATTCAAGGGGGTGGGGATCGCCTGTACAGTCCCAAAAGTGTCGGGGTCGGATTGCTAGGGGCGGACTATGCAATTTCAGGAAACAGATATCAAATTACCAAAATTTACGGGGGACTGAACTGGAACCCCGACCTCAGGTCGCCTTTAACCGAGCCGGGCCTGAACATTAACCCGGGAGCCTATATACTTGCCGTCAACGGGATTGATGTTACTGCCGATAAAAATCTATACAGTTTCTTCGAGAATAGCAATGACAAAATTGTGGAACTGACCATCAGTGATCAGCCTGATTACAAAGGGTCACGTACAGTGAAAGTGGTACCGGTAAGCAATGAATATTCGCTGAGAAACCGCGACTGGGTCGAAGGGAATCTCAAAAAAGTGACCGAGGCGACCAATGGTCAGGTTGCTTATGTTTATGTGCCCAATACTTCGGGAGCAGGACACGAATATTTTAAAAGGTATTTCTTCCCGCAGGCAAACAGGAAAGCCGTGATCGTCGATGAACGGTTCAATGGAGGAGGCTCGCTGGCGGATTATTATATCGATATTCTTCGACGCCCGCTTCAGGCCAACTGGAACATGAGATATGGATCGGACCTCAAATCCCCGAGCGCATCCATCCAGGGGCCCAAAGTGATGATCATTGATGAGACTGCAGGTTCGGGCGGTGATTTCCTGCCGTGGATGTTCAGAAAATTCAATGTTGGAACCCTCATTGGAAAACGAACTTGGGGAGGTTTGGTAGGCATCCTTGGGTTCCCTGAATTCCTTGACGGAGGATCGGTTACCGCTCCAAATCTGGCCATCTGGACCAAGGATGGATTTGTGGTGGAGAATGTCGGCGTATCGCCCGATATTGAGGTGGAACAATGGCCGGCAGATGTGATTGCTGGTAAGGACCTGCAACTTGAGAAGGCCATAGAAGTTGCCCTGAAGGAGTTAGCCAAAAATCCCGTTGAGGAGCCCGTAAGACCACCGTACCCTACTAAAATGAAAAAATAATGTCTGAATCAGAATTACCAGAATTTGCAAAATTTCAGAATTCTGGTAATTCTATAATTCTGTAAATTCTGATTCAGACATTTGCTCTTTCACGCGAACTGGTCCAGAAGTTCAATCCTTTTTTGTATAGGTGGGTGGGTGGAGAAGAGGTTGCTAAAGGAGAATTTTTTCTCTTCAGGTTGGGGGTTTTCGATAAAGAGTTGGGCCACATCGCGGTTTTCAACCGCTTCGATAAGCGGGTCACTGCTGATTTTC
>JBBIUJ010000368.1:0-4178 GCA_037440345.1 Prolixibacter sp. | reverse complement strand
ATTGGTTCGAGGAGATTCGTCACACACATCACTTCGACTGGATTGTGGTAGCCCACCACCGCGATGATCAGATAGAAACTTTTTTCCTGAACCTTGCCAGAGGAACCGGAATTTCGGGCCTGACAGGGATGAAAGTTGTCAATGGTAAGGTGGTCAGGCCTCTACTGTTCGGGTCAAGAAAGGAGATTGAAAACTATGCAGCGGCGCATAAACTTCAATTCAGGGAGGATAGCTCCAATGCTCTGACTGATTTCCAGCGCAATAAGATACGTAAGTTGGTATTACCACTTATGGAAGAGTTGAACCCCTCCTTCAGGGAGAGCATGGAGGAGACAATTAATCACTTGAGAGAGACCTCCGCAATCTATATTCAGGCGATTCAAAGAGCCAGTGAGCTGGTAGTAAGAAGGAGATTGAAAGGTGAAACGGAAATTGTTCTGGCTGAATTGAAGCTTCTAAATCCAATTTCCACCTATCTTTTTGAACTTCTTAGGCCTTTTCATTTTAACGGAGAGGTTGTAGAGGAGATAGTAAAAGCCATGAACGGCCAGCCAGGGAAGCAGTTTTTCTCTCCATCGCACCGCGCTGTACTTGACAGGGATGTAATCGTCATTTGTAAATTTAGCGATGAAACTCAAGCCAGATACTACATTGATGAGAATTTGACAGGGATAGAATATCCTGTTAAGCTTTCGATAACAACACAGCAGCGAACCGGCACATTTCATTGGAATACCTCACCAAAGATTGCGACCCTTGACAAGGACCTATTGCAGTTTCCGCTTATTCTGCGTAAATGGCAGAAGGGCGACTATTTCCAACCATTGGGTATGCAGGGAATGAAAAAATTGAGTGATTTTTTTGTGGACGAAAAATATAGTTTGCCCGAAAAAGAGGCGTGCTGGATACTTACCAACGGGGAAGAAATTGTCTGGATAGTAGGCACGAGAGTCGATAACCGGTACAAAATCAGACCTGGTACCAAGAATATTCTGGTAGTAAAACTCGACTGATCATTCCTTTGGTTTTACCTTTTTAAATGAGGCAATCAAATCACCAATCAGCCACCCCATGAGCATTCCATAAAGGGTACTTGCATACCAGTGAGAGGTAATGGGGCAGGTACCAGTACTACAGCCAACAAATCTCCAGTAAAGAAATCCGCTTAAACCTCCATTGAAAAGAAAAATCGCGCTGATACGCCTTTTGTTTATCCAGTTGAGCATATATTATTTTTCGCAAAGGAACTAAAATATTCAAGGAATCACTAAAGTGGTCCGTAATTCCGATGCAAGATTTTCACCTTTTAGTAACCTGACAATCTCAAGCGAAAAAGAGAGGGCAGTACCAACGCCACGACCTGTTACTATGTGTTCATCTACGACGAAAGGAGTGTTTAGAACAGTTGCACCTGTCAGCTTGGTTTCAAATCCGGGATAACAAACGGCTTTTCTGTTTTGGAGAAAGCCAAGTGAACCCAGGATCATAGGCGCGGCACAGATGGCAGCAATGAACTTCCTTTCTTCATAGAAACTCTTCAGTTTGCCCGTGAGTCCAGGGTGATTCATGAGATTGGTGGTTCCTGGCATACCTCCGGGGAGAACGATCATGGTTGCGGTAGTGTAGTCGGCCTCATCGTAAAGTTGGTCGGCCTCAATGCTGACGTTGTGAGCTCCTGTTACTTTTAGAGAGCCTGTAATTGAAACAGTAGTAACATCAAGGTTTGCACGCCTCAGCACGTCAATAATGGTCACAGCTTCTGTCTCTTCAAAACCTGTGGCCAGATGGATCAGAATAGATGTTTTCATATACTCTATTAATTTGATTTTTAATTGCCAGATCAAATAGCCACAATATCATTTTCGGATGGTATGAATAAATCGCACATGGCTATTTCACCAGTTAATAATTTATAAATACAGCATTATTACAAATATACCAAAAAAAAACCTCCCCGGTTAGGAGAGGTTTTCATTTTAAGCAATATCTTTTAGTTAGCTCCTGTGAGGCGGGCGATGTATTTGTCAACCAGTCTGCCTTCGTTGGAATCACCGTATTTGTCTTTGATGATCTGGTATTTGGCGAGGGCTAACTCTTTGTTTCCCATTTGCTCATGCATCCTGCCCTCTTTCAAGAGATAGATTGGAGTCGTAAAATTGTTGACTTTTACAGCTGCTGCTTCTGCATAGTATTTTACGGCTTTTTCCTTGTTTCCAAGTTCAGCGTAAGCATCTCCAATTGCTCCAATTGCGACTGGTTTCAGTAGCAGATCATCAGTTTTAAAATTTTCCAGGTAGCTGATGGCCTCTTTGTATTTGCCGATATGAAGGTAAGAGATACCCGCATAATACTTCGCGAGATTGCCGGCTGGTGTACGGCCATAATTGTCAATGATGTCTAGAACGCCAGGATAGTTGCCATCACCATTTAGGGCGAGATTGAACGAGTCTTTTTCGAAATATTGTTCAGCAGTGAAGATTTGCTCCTTTGCTTTGTTCTCGCGAGGTAGGGTGTAAAAACGGTGTGTAGCGAGCAACAACAAGGCTACCACGACAGCCGCTCCAAAAATGATGGAGATTATTTTCGCATTTTTTTCGAAAAAATATTCTGCGGTAGTCAATACGTGTTCAACTTCCTTTAGATTGTCATTGGACTGTGCCTTCGTCTCTTTGCTCATAACTTGGTTCTCTTAAAATGGGTGCTTTTTGTATGCGTGTGCAAAAATAATCGTTTTTAACAAACGAGCGCAACAATTTGAAAAATATAAGGTGTGAATTTGTGGTTTTCAACAGATTTTAAAGATGATCCTCTTTTTTTTGTTGGTAACTAGCAGTTGGGTTCAACTTAAAGCTTATCTAAAAAGTTTAGCTTTGTAATTCAAAAATATGTCACCATGGTTATCAGGGAGCTTTCGGTATTGAACTATAAGAATTTTGGAGAGGCAACCCTGACTTTCTCCAGAAAAGTGAATTGTTTCATTGGAAACAATGGCGTTGGCAAAACAAACCTGCTCGATGCTATCTACTATTTGTCGTTCTGCAAAAGCTATTTTAACAATCCGGATGCACAAAATATCCGGCATTCGGAAGATTATTTTGCCTTACAGGGAAAGTATGAACTCAACAACGACAGGGAGGAGATCCATTGTGGCTTCAAAAACGGACAAAAAAAGAAGATTCGCCGCAACAAGAAAGAGTATGAACGTTTTTCAGACCATATCGGGTTGTTGCCATTGGTGATGATATCTCCTGCCGATTCGGTCTTGATTCAGGGTGGGAGTGAGGAGCGACGGAGGTTTATGGATAGTGTGATTTCCCAGTACGACAGAACCTACCTGGATTGGCTGGTCAAATACAACAGAGTGCTTCAGCAAAGGAACGTACTTCTCAAAAATTATGCGGGTCAGTCGGCCATTGATCCGGATATTTTCTCCATTTGGGATGAACAGCTATTGTTATTGGGCAAGAAGATCCATATCAAAAGAGGACAATTTCTGGAGGAGTTACTTCCGGTATTTCAAAAATACTACACCCTGATATCGGGCGGGAATGAGACCGTTTCGTTGGAATATGGTTCACAGCTCAATGATCAGGAGTTTGAAGTTCTGTTGAAAAACTCTTTTGTTAAGGACAGAATCGTTCAGTTTACTACTGCCGGAATTCACAAGGATGACCTCGAACTTAAGCTGGGCGGTTATCCCATCAAACGTCTGGGTTCACAAGGTCAAAACAAGACCTATCTGATCGCACTCAAATTTGCTCAATTCGATTTTATCCGCTCGCTCAACAAGGTCAAGCCCATCCTGCTGCTCGACGATATCTTCGACAAACTCGATAGCGGTAGGGTAGAGGAGATCGTAAAATTGGTCGCCGATGATCATTTTGGTCAGATTTTCATCACAGATACCAATCGCGAACATCTGGACGGCATTCTTAGGGAAGCCGGTGGAGAGGATTTCAGGATTTTCATTGTAGATAAAGGAACAATCAGCTTAATCATGGAAAAAGGATGAGGAGAAGTGAGATCCATTCAATTGGAAGCGCCATCAAGAGCTTTCTGAAAGAGTCGAAGTTTGACAGAAAGCTTGCCGAGGTCGATGCCGTGAGCTCCTGGGAGTTTATCATCGGCAAGCCCATAGCCCGGGCTACTACCTCTATTTACATTAAAAATGAGACGCT
>JBBIUJ010000367.1:0-4195 GCA_037440345.1 Prolixibacter sp. | reverse complement strand
CCTTCACCGATTGTGCGCAGTAATAAACAGAGGTACTCCTTATCAAGTAGAATATCAAACAACATAAAATATTTCAAAGAACATTTGTTTAAACCATAGAAATCTTCGTGTTTAAAAAACAGATCATAATCTATCAAATTATGCATTTCAAGAGCGTTTTCCGAATAGCCGTTGTTTTATGCCTTCTACTGCAAATCGTTCAGGATCCTTTGCTTGCCCAAAAATCTGAAATGGACAAGTTGCGGGGAGCCTTTTGGATTGCTGCGAAGGAAAATCAGGTCATTGCAGATTCACTCTTGTACGGAGACCATCCGGCGCCGCTGTTCAGAAAGGATTTTACTTTAACCGGGAAACTCAAAAATGCGACTTTAACTATAACAGCCGCAGGATACTATCTGGTCAGCATTAACGGAAAACCCATTGATAACAATGTGCTGGATCCGGCCTGGACCAATTTCAGCAAGCGGATTTACTATTCGACTTACGATGTGACCTCCCTGCTCAGGAGCGGAGTTAATGCAATCGGCATTCAGCTCGGGAACGGTTTTTACAATTTACTGCCATTGAAAATGTTCGGCAGGAACCTGAGAACATTTCTGCCAACCGGTGAGCCACAGTGGATTGCCACTCTTCAACTCAACTATGCGGATGGAACAACCCAGTCCATCGTCACCGACACAAGCTGGAAAACGGCCAATGGGCCCACGATGCGGAACAATGTTTACCTCGGTGTGCATTATGATGCGCGAAAGGAGATCAAAGGATGGGACCTGCCCGGATTCGACGACAGGCTTTGGAACCATCCGGTAAAGATGAATGGTCCGGGAGGAGTATTGCAGCCTTCGTTTTTTCCGGCCGTTGCCGTAACAAATCGGTTTCAACCCATTGATGTCCGAAAAGTTGGCAATAACATCATCGTTGATATGGGGCTTAACCTGACCGGCCTCTACAAAATAAAACTTACCGGACAACCCGGCGATACGGTCCGGTTCAGGTTTGGCGAGCGCCTGTACGAAAATGGAACGCTAAATCCCATGACTACGGTAGCCGGACAGGTGAAACAAAAGGGGAGGGGAGGCCCCGGTGCTCCGGATATCGCCTGGCAGACAGATAGCTATGTGTTCGGTGCCGAAGGGACCGCAACCTGGCAACCACAATTCTCGTTTCATACTTTCCGGTACATGGAAATAACGGGATTAAAGCACATCCCTGAAAAAGAGGATGTAGAGGCCATTGCTTTTCATTCGCAGGTAGATAATAAAAACTATTTCACCTGTTCATCCCGGTTGCTGAACGATATTCAGAAGATCTGCCGTCAGACTTTTCAAAACAACCTGATCACGGTGCAGTCGGACTGTCCGGCAAGGGAGAAATTCGGTTACGGGGGCGACCTGAACGCGACAAGCGAAACCTTCATCTGCAATTTCGACATGCAATCCTTTTACCGCAGAACCATTAACGACTGGGTGGATGCCATGCAGGACTCCATTTTTATCGACACGGCGCCCTATGTCGGGATTAAATATTGCGGCATTAGCTGGGAGTCGGCATTTCTTACGACCCAGTATAAGTTGTTGCAATATTACGGGGATACAGCCATCGTTCATGAGCTCTACCACAGGGACCTGGATTGGATGGACAAGGTGAAAAGGCTGCATCCGGACGGTTTGGTAGACAAAGGGCTCAGCGACCACGAGTCGATGGTGAAAGTTCCGGTACAATTGATTGGAACTACCCACTATCTCGACTGCGCCCGCATCATGCAACGATTTGCGGGGATCATGCATGACGAGGCCAGTGGCAAAAGGTTCAGGGAACTTGAAGTTTCCCTTACCAGGAAGCTGCTCGGTGAATTTTGGTACAGGCCGGTAGCGGGTCCCATCAACCGTCAGACGCTCTTTTCAACGCTGATCTACTACCGGATCATCCCACCAGAAGAGTTACCAGCAGCCACCGACTCCCTGCTCAAGTCCCTCCACAGCGAACCAGCAGGCCATTTCACCACCGGCATCTTTGGCACCAAATACATCCTGGAGGCGCTTTCGATGACGGGTCATGCCGATGAGGTTTACAAGATTGTGAACAGCCCGGTCTATCCGGGCTGGGGTTACATGTGCAGCAGGGGGGCAACAACCCTTTGGGAAACCTGGAAAGAGAGCGACAACACCTATTCCAACTGCCATCCCATGTTTGGAACCGTATCGGAATGGTATTTCAGGTGGCTGGCAGGGATCAGGCCGTTGGACGAATTTCCTGGTTTTAAAAAATTCCTGATTGCCCCGGTTTTCCCGGAAGGACTCAACAGCGCTGAGGCAGTTTACCATGCCCCTGCGGGGGATATCAAAGTTGCGTGGAACCGGGATGATAAAGGGGGCATCATGATGAAGGTGACAGTTCCGACCGGCGCCACTGCCCGGTTTGAACCATCCGGGAAGGCGCATAAATCCTGGAAAGTGACAAATATAAACAGTAAAATATCGTTCGAAATCCATCCCGAAAGTTCATCGCTTGAACTCCTGGAAGGAGACTATTGGATCAAAGAAAGATAAGTTGTCCGGCAAGCATGAACAATTCAAACCCTTTGCTAAAAACCAAAAATACTTTGTGTTTCCTTTGTGTTTTCCTTCGCGATCTTCGTGGTTAAGTTTTAAATTTTACCACAAAGGACTCAACGAATTTCACAAAGGACACGAAACGTTATTAAATCAATATTCTTAACATAGGGACATTGCCCGTCCGGGACGAGATAATCAACGGGGATAAATTTTCTACCCACACTAAATCCCTACCGCGATAAAAAATGTAAATTTAAACAGTCACTAAAACGAAGAACCAAAATGATGAGAATTTTAAATCTTGTTTTGATGCTCCTGTTTTTTGTTACAGTAGCCAATGCCCAAAAAATAATGGGCTTTACGGATGCCAATGCGACAAAACAAATTGAATGGGAAAAACAATTCGATGCCCAATTGAATGCTAAAAACCAGGATACCTGGATGCAGTTTCTATCCGCTCATCCACATCATGTGGGCACTCCTCAGGATAAGGCGAATGCGGAATTTATGGCAAAATTGTTTCAGTCATGGGGCTATCAGACGGAAATAGTATCGTACGATGTCCTGTTTCCAACCCCTAAAATAAGATTGCTGGAACTCTTAGGCAGCAGGTCTTTTAGGGCAAAACTGGAAGAACCGTCTTTGAAAGAAGATAAAACTTCCGGTCAGAAAACCGAACAACTGCCTTCTTACAACGCCTATTCTGCTGACGGTGATGTGACGGCTGAATTGATCTTTGTCAATCATGGTATTCCTGCAGATTATGAAGAGCTGGAACAAATGGGGATAGATGTAAAAGGCAAAATTGTAATCGCCAAATATGGTGGATCATGGAGAGGTATTAAACCGAAAGTGGCGGCCGAACATGGCGCTGTAGGTTGCCTGATCTATTCTGACCCTGAAGATGATGGCTATGCACGGGGCGACGTCTATCCTGAAGGCGCTTTTCGTCCGAAGAACGGTGTACAGAGGGGTTCGGTAATGGATATGCCCGTTTATCCCGGTGATCCGCTGACTCCGGGAGTAGGGGCAACAAAGGATGCGAAACGGTTGGAGAGAAATGATGCCATCACGCTTATGAAGATTCCGGTATTACCGATCTCTTATGAAGATGCCTTGCCGTTGTTGCAATCGTTGGGTGGACAGGTTGTTCCTGCGTCGTGGAGAGGCGCATTGCCAATTACTTATCATGTCGGTCCGGGAAAAGACAAGGTGCATTTGAAATTGCAGTTTAATTGGGATATAAAACCTTTGTACGATGTGATCGCAAAATTGCCCGGCAGTGAATTGCCTGATGAGTGGATCATTCGGGGCAATCACCACGATGCCTGGGTAAATGGCGCCGATGATCCGGTCAGTGGCATGGTATCGGAACTCGATGAAGCCAGGGCCATTGGTGAATTGGCAAAGAAGGGATTTAAGCTAAAACGTACACTGGTGTATTGTGCATGGGATGGAGAAGAACCGGGCGTGATTGGTTCAACGGAGTGGACCGAAGATCATCAGGATGAATTGAGAAAAAAGGCCGTTTTCTATTTGAATACGGATGCCAATTCCCGTGGCTTTATCGGCGCCGGAGGTTCGCACACATTGGAACCTTTCTTTAATGAAGTAGCAAATGATGTGATGGATCCGCAAAC
>JBBIUJ010000366.1:0-4200 GCA_037440345.1 Prolixibacter sp. | reverse complement strand
CACCACTGTTGCCAAAGGCTTCTGAACCTCAGCCCCTACCGAATTTGACAAGGCCATCGGCAAAAAGCCCAGGGAAGCAACCGCTGCAGTCATGATAACAGGTCGCAGCCGGATGTTCAACCCTTTCAGAACCCTTTCCTTGATATCAGTTATTCCCTCAGTCTCTAACCGGTTAAATTCTGCAATCAACACGATACCGTTGAGCACCGCCACACCAAAAAGAGCAATAAACCCAACACCTGCCGAGATCGAAAAATTCATTCCACGCGACCAGAGCGCGAACACGCCGCCAATGGCTGACATAGGTACCGCTGAAAAAATAAGTATTGTCTGTTTGACCGAATGAAACGTAAAGAACAGGAGTACAAAAATCAACAGCAAGGCAACAGGAACGGCAATAGACAACCGTGCTTTTGCTGCCTGAAGATTTTGAAACTGACCGCCGTATGAGATGTAATATCCGGTGGGCAGTTTGATCTTTTGGTTGATTTGCCTGACAACTTCGTGAATCACATTTTGCACATCCCGGTTACGGACATTGAATCCAACCGTGATCCTGCGTTTGGTATTCTCCCTGGAAACCTGGGCCGGGCCTGATTTTATCCGGATATCGGCAACCTGATCGAATGGAATTTGTCCGCCATTGGGAAGGGCCACCGAGAGATTTCTCACGTCGTCAAGGCTCTTGCGGTAATCCCGATCCAGGCGGACAACCAGTCCGAAACGTTTCTCTTCATCGAACACCACTCCCGCCTGACTACCGGCAAAGGCAGCACGAAGTACCCGGTTTACATCCTGCACCGAAAGACCATATTGTGCAAGGCGATCACGATTGTAGTCGACCTGCACCTGCGCCAGTCCGGTAACCTTTTCCACGTTGATATCCGCGACGCCTTCAATTTGCTGAATGATTTTCTCAATCGATGCGGCTTTCGCCGAAAGAGTGTTCAGGTCGTCACCAAAAATTTTAACGGCAATATCCTGCTTCGAACCGGAGAGCAATTCGTTGAACCGCATCTGGATGGGCTGCTGGAATTCAAATTTGACACCTGCCAGAACAACCAGTTTCTCAGCCATCTTTTCGACCAGTTCTTCACGGGTTTCAGCGCTGGTCCACTCACTTTTGTCTTTGAGAGTAATGATATAATCGCCGGTTTCCATGGGCGTTGGATCTGTTGGGATCTCTCCTGCCCCGATTTTGCAAACGGCGTGTTTGATTTCGGGGAAATTACTGAGCAGGATTTTATTGGCCTTTTCAACCATTTGGACAGTATTGCTGAGTGATCCTCCCTGCAAGGTGATCACACCGGCGGCAAGGTCACCCTCTTCCAATTGCGGAATAAACTCGCCACCCAACCTGCTAAATTGGAAGAGGCTGAAGAAAAACAGGAGAATAGCGAATGTCGATACCAACAACTTCCGCCGCAAGGCAAAATTTATTATTGGTTGGAATGCCTTGTGAAACCAATCCATCAGCCGGTCAGAGAAGTTACGTTTGTGTTCAGTTCTCTTGCTGAGGAACAAGGCCGAAACCATGGGAACGTAAGTAAGCGATAGGATAGCAGCGCCCAGCAAAGCGAAGGAGACCACCTGCGCCATTGGACGGAACATCTTACCTTCGATGCCGACCAGCGCCATGATTGGCAGGTAGACGATCAGGATAATGATTTGCCCGAAGGTGGCCGAACTCATCATCCTCCTGGCTGAGTCAAACACGTTTTCGTCCATCTGCTCCTGCGAAAGCCTGGAAATCCCAGGATGATGATGTTTACTCAGGGTAATTCGGTGGACCACGCTTTCGACAATGATCACCGCTCCATCGACTATCAGTCCGAAGTCAATGGCCCCAAGACTCATCAGGTTTCCGGAGACGCCAAAAAGGTTCATCATCGACACGGCAAAGAGCATGGCCAAAGGAATGACGGAGGCGACAACCAGTCCGGCACGTAGATTTCCCAAAAGGATCACCAAGATAAAGATGACAATCAGCGCACCCTCGATGAGGTTGGTCGAAACAGTCCGGATGGCTCTTCCAACCAGATCCGAGCGGTTCAGAAAGGGTTCAATCTGAATCCCTTCGGGCATCGATGTCTGAATAGATTCGATACGGGTCTTCACGTTGTCGATTACTTCATGGGCGTTGGCTCCTTTGAGCATCATCACCACGCCGCCAACGGCTTCGGTGGTGTCTACGACAAACGCGCCATAGCGTGTGGCGCTCCCATATTGGACAGTTGCCACATCCCTTACCAGAACAGGAATCCCTGAGTTACTGGATTTGACCACGATCTTTTCGATATCTTCCAGGTTTTTGACCAACCCAATACCGCGAATAAAGTAAGCGGTCGGATTTTTATCAATGTAGGCGCTTCCGGTATTTTCGTTGTTTTTCTCAAGGGCCTGGAAAATATCCGTCAGGGTAAGGTTCATGCCCCGGAGTCTCTCCGGATTGACCGCAATTTCATACTGTTTGACGAAACCTCCGTAGCTATTAATGTCTGCCACGCCTGCGGTACCCAGCATCTCCCTCCGTACTGTCCAGTCCTGAATGGTACGAAGATCCATCGGAGAATACCTCTTTTCGAATCCTTTGGCAACAGCCAGCCGGTATTGGTAGATCTCCCCGAGACCTGAAGAGATGGGAGCAAGAGAGATCTTCGCAAGCCCCGGCGGGATTACCTCTTCCGCCTCCTTGAGCCTTTCGCTCAACTGCTGCCTCGCCCAGTAAACATCGACATCATCTTTGAAAACTATCGTGATAACCGACAATCCGAGACGGGAAATAGAACGGAGCTCCACAATATCGGG
Source organism: Prolixibacter sp. (assembly GCA_037440345.1). Taxonomy (GTDB): domain Bacteria; phylum Bacteroidota; class Bacteroidia; order Bacteroidales; family Prolixibacteraceae; genus CAINVV01. The sequence continues at coordinate 1,392 of JBBIUJ010000366.1, read as the reverse complement.
AATGTTGGCAACCGCTACCTCAATGGGGGCGGTGATGAAACTTTCGACCTCCTGAACTGCCAGGGATGGGGCCAATGAAATAACCTGCACCTGGTTGTTGGTGATATCAGGAATGGCATCGATGGGCAGTTTGGTCAATGAATAGGTACCCCAACCTATTAGCGCCAAAACGAACAACCCAACGATGAATTTATTTCTGATTGAGAAATGGATGATACGCTCTATCATATTGACAATGAATTAATTTAATACATGAGCCGATGACTCAAACCGTTCAAAACAGTCTGAAGTCAAATCAGATGGATATTCTCAGGTATCAGACCAATTGAGGCGGTTGCCAGATAATCGCGAAAAAGAAGGTGGTAAAGGTTGTGACGTATTCAGAATAGTTGTGCTGGCAATATTTCACAAAGGTAAATTGCATGATGGCATCCGTAGTGACCACCGGTGTTGCACAACAATTACAGGTACAGAAGGGGGAACAATGATCGATCCCTGATTCAGAATCGTGCTGATCTGTCGTACCATTTGGCTGCTCCATTTTACACACGGAATGACCTGCAGCTATATGCGAACATGGAATGGCAGTCAGCATTAGGATGTAAAAGGATAATATGGTTACAATCAGTCTCATCATTCTGGATACAAATATACAATAAAATAATATTTGGATTAAAAGGAGAGAATTTGATTACCTGGATTCCTAATTAACTAAAGCACCAATAATATTTATCGCCGAAGAGACAAAAGAGGAAAAAGCAAAGAAATGCAAAGTCAAATACGGAATTCCTTGTGTCTTGAAACAAGTCTTGAAAATTGAGGCGGTTTCCTATTGTACAGCAGGTTTACATCTAAAAGTCGAAATAGTTTACTATATTCGTCACTCTTATGTGTTCTTGCAAATTAACAACTATCAAAACAAGTAGTTATGAAAAGTATTTTGTCCCTTCTCATTGTGCTTTTTTCCATTACGGGTTTGTTTGCGCAAAATGTTTGCACGGTAAAGATTTTATTTACCGCCAACAAGTCAAATCCTGTCAGTTATACCTTTAAAACCGATCCGCAGACCGTCGGTGCCAGATATTACTGGACTTTTGGCGACAATACGGTTTCTGATTCCCCTACACCTACCCATATCTATAGTAAAGCGGGAAGTTATGTGGTTCATGTTCAGGTAAAATCAGGGACAGATGCTGTACCCGTGACCTGCAACGGTGAGCTTAGCGCGCAGTTTGACGGTGGGACTGTAACTCCTGTGGTTAATTGCAAAGTAGCCATTCTCGCCACCAAGAACAGTACTAACCCGCTTATTTATTCCTTCAAAACTGATCCCGCATCCACTGCTTCAAATGCAATATATTCTTGGACATTCGGCGACGGGACGGCTAATTC
>JBBIUJ010000365.1:0-4202 GCA_037440345.1 Prolixibacter sp. | reverse complement strand
CCATTGCCCATACCACCAAATTTGTGCTGTATCACCGATTCGAGGGTATTGACAGGAGAGATTTTGGAGGTTTGCTGGTCGATGAGATAACCGCTCTCCCATACAAAGCGAACAGGTTTGTTGACAACAACTTCGGCAGAGTCAGTTTGGCCTTGGGCAAATTGGTAGGTAAAGGGCAAAAGACTTAAAACTAGGAATATAAAGGTTTTTTTCATTTTTCGAATTCTTAAATTTCCTGACTAATTGTTTTTTGCACCTTGCTGTATCCAGGTCAATACCAGTTGGGCTTCAGCAGCGGAGTACTTTTTCCAGGTATGGATGGTTGAGGCCGGATTTGGATAATTGTATAGAGGACTTGTTTCGGCAGCTGTAGTAATGACCAGATTCATGCTTTTGATGTTTGCATAAGCCGTGGCAGCAGAGGAAAGATCCGGCGCCTGACCGCCTGTTTTGTGGCAGGCAATACAGTTAGAGGCAAAAATCGGAGCGATCTGTGTTGCGAACAGAATGTCCACAGTAGTATCAATCGGCGGCAACTCCTCTTTTACGATGAAATCGTAGGTACATGCGTTGAGCAGCAACCCAATCACAAAGAGAAGAAAATATAATTTTGATTTTTTCATTGAGGAGGATTTTTATTGAATCCATATAAAAAAGACTTCTATTCTGTTCAAAAGAAGCCTTTTTTATACGGATATCTGATAGCTTAATAAGATTTTAAGAAATCTATTGAAGTTTGCAGGATCTGTCTTGCGTAAGTTGGATTGTGAAGCCCTTTTGACAACTCGCTATTGATATAACCATAGTTGTAAGCGGCACCAAGTTCGCCATATTTCCACTCACGGCCAATTCTGTTGGCCCAATCGGTATCAACTGCCATTGTAACGTTATTTGCATAGACTACAATTCCGTTAGAAGATGGTGTAGGACCAGGGTTGATTGTATTGGCTGCAACCAATGCAGTTGCAAACAGGGTTGTACTTTGAGTCGTTGGGAATAGGGTTCCGTAGAAATCGTGTGATGGAACGGCACTGTATGATACAACTCCGGATGAATTGGTAGTTTTCTTGAACAATTTCTTCTTCACCAACTCTTCGCCCAATTGAACGCGAAGGCCATCTATTTCATTTTGAATAGGTGTCAATTTATCAGCTCCACCGTGACAAGTTGTACATGCTGCTTTGTTAACGATCAGTGAGTGTCCGCCGGTTTTGGTCGTGGCATCCCATGTGTTCATGTGGCAATCAGTACAGTCGTTTGTAGAGTGTTTCCAGGTTCTTGTGTAGGTCTTGCCTGAAAATTCATAGCCATTAATGCCGGCAAAAAGATTGGACTGGTTACCATCATGCACGGAGAAGCTTGTTCCTACCTGATATTTAACAGTAGAATTTTGTTTGGATGCATCGAGCGGGAAGTAAGGAAGCTGGTTGAATGTTTGAACTTTTCCATTGGCATCGGTATAGTTTACGCTGGTTACACCTCTGATTTGGTGACATGTGCAGCACAGGTTGTTAACTTTTCCAAAGTCCTGTGTTTTGCTGTTGTTGAAATAATTCAGGTAGATTGGATCGGTTGTTGTAAGAATCAGCGGTCCATTGTCGGTACCAAATTCAAAAGTAGTGTGTGAGTGGCAAGTTTCACAGCTAATCCTTGTCGCATTTGGGATATCGTTTGACACGAAGAATTTATCCTGCGAAGTAATTTCCTTGAAACCCTGATTTGTGTGGCATCTTGCGCAATACTTGCCATTTCTGGCGCTTGTCGTACCATAAAAGTGTTTGGACAGCTTGTACTGCTCCTCTTTTGCAGTCATATTGGCTGTTGAGTGGCAGGTAAGACAAGTAGAATTGGCATCTTTCCCGGCTGCACCTGTGGCACCGTTGGTACCATTTGTTCCATCTTTTCCGGGAGGACCTTCTTTGACACAGGCTGCACCAAATGACATCAACGCCAATGCAAAAATTGACAATTTAAAAAATCTTTGAAGTTTCATAGAGCTTGAAGAGTTAAAATTGAAAAAATATAGTTAAACGAACAGGTTCAATTCGTCCATTTATTCGCTCTGCAAAGATTAAAAAATGTTAAATATGGCAGGAGGTATACATGTTGATATATTGACATGTCAATATATTCATTTAGTAGAAATACTAAGCATGTAAATCATGGAAATAATTGATATAAATCAATCAGCCATTTTTGCTGATCTCAATCAACTCGCTTTCTTTGAGGATTTCGATGGTGTTGCGGGAGTGGTGAATCAGTCCAGAGTCTTCAAACTCTTTCAGGCTTCTGATGAAACTCTCTTTGGTCATTCCGGACATATCTGCCAATTCCTGTTTGGAGAGGATAAAATCGTAGGGATTTGTCTCGAAAATGTTGTTTTTAAGATATAAGAGCGTGTCGGCTACCCTGCCTGGCATGTATTTGTTCGAAAGGTTAATAAGCGTACTTAACATTTTTAGATGCTGGTTGTTGCTGTGTTTCAGTAATTCGATGGCAAAGGCGCTGTTTTTGGTCAGGGTGTTATAGAGGCGGCCTGTATCTATGAAACAACAGTCGACATCAGTAATGGCAGCCACGGTAAAATGTCTGAAGTCATCAACAATTGAACCGCCCCCGGTAAAAATACTATTGGATTTAATTATTTGTAGAATCAGGTTTTTACCTTTAGGATCTTCTGATACAACTTTTGCCAAACCATCCTTTATACATACCAGGTGGGTGAGGGGAGTATTTTGTTTCAGGATGGTTTCGCCTGGTCGGAAATGAATCTGACGTTTATTGTCCATCAAGGCGTGCAGTTCTTCGTGTGTAAGTAAACCAAAAATGTGTGAGTCTCCGCAGTGACGATTACTGAAACAGCAGTCATATTTGCATTCAGCACAATTTCCGCACACTGCTGGTTCCTTAATCCCTGACATAGACAACAATATTATTTGACACAAAGATAAAAATTAATTGATAAATGTCAATTAAGGTTGCTGTTTATAAAAAGTGTAAATAAGGAAGATTTAGGCAATCGTCCAATGTTTAGTGCTCATTCATTGTGCTTCAACTTTGTCAGCCGATATTCTATTTTTTCTTTTGGTTCATTGATTCCGGGCCTTACAAACTCACCGGCCTTTATATCCTTTAATTTTTCTGCAAGTACCCTAACCTTTGCAGGATATTGCCTGGCAAGATTCCTCTGTTCCCCTCTGTCTTCTTTGAGGTTGTATAATTGCGGATCAGGATCATTGCCAAGTTCAATCCGTGAGGAGGTCTCCCTGAGCGGTCCAGTTGAGGGTACAATGTATTTATATTGCCGCTCTACTATAGAGATCGTCCCTGATGATTGTTCGACAATAAATTCCCGGTTTCTTGTTGAGTTTCCGAACCATATACTTAGCTCATTGTAGCTGTCGGGCGCTGAACCGGCAGGAAGGGGGCGATTAACCAATGCGGAGAGGGTTGCCATCAGGTCTATTTGACTAATTACCGCATTTGAAACTCCCGGATTTACTTTTCCGGGCCAGGATACCAGGAAAGGAACCCGTGTACCAGCTTCGAATGCGCTGTATTTTCCACCCCTCAACTGACCCCCGGCTGAATGATTGCCCAACTTTTCAAGCGAATGGTCCCTGTAACCTTCCTCAATGACTGGACCGTTGTCGCTGCTAAAAATTATCAGGGTGTTTTTGTCAAGACCCAGACGTTTCAAAGTGGCGATAATTTGCGAAACTGACCAGTCCAATTCAAGGATTGCGTCGCCACGTACACCCATGGTTGATTGACCGGTGAAGCGGGGGTGAGGCACCCGTGGCACATGAATGTCGTTGGTGCAGAAGTAAAGAAAGAAGGGTAGAGTTTTATTTTTTTCAATGAACCGGGCTGCTTTTGTGGTCAAGCTATCTGCTATGTTTTCATCGATCCACAGGGCTGAGCGGCCACCCTTCATGTATCCAATGCGGCTGATCCCGTTTACGATCGCCTGATCATGCCATTCGTCCGGGACGAGCTTTAAAAGTTCGGGATTGGCTTTCCCGGTAGGTTCACCATTGAACTTATTCGAGTTGTCGATCAGAATCGGATCATTTTTGGAAATCCCGGCTATCCGTTGATTTTCGATTAAAACAGTCGGAACCCTGTCGCCGCTGGCTGCCATGATATAGGAATAATTGAAGCCTATCTGTTTGGGGCCCGGTGTGATCGAGTCGTTCCAG
>JBBIUJ010000364.1:0-4232 GCA_037440345.1 Prolixibacter sp. | reverse complement strand
CAATTTGCCTGCTTCTTGGGTAGGCCGAATAATCAACCCCTGGTGTAAGGGCGGTTTTCCTTCGGGTTGAAACCTCAGGATCGAAACCGGAATATTTGGTCAGCAAGAGTACGTTGTATCCGGTAAGATAAAACCTCAGATTTTGAATTTGAAGTTTTTTTGTCAATACGGTTGGTACGGTATAGCCCAATGTCAAAGTGCTCAGACGAAGGAAAGAGCCATCTTCTACTGCCCAATCACTGAAAACGTATTTGCTCATGTATGGTGACCACATTGTTGTACCGGCATTCATTCCGGCTAAAACTGTTGGATCGGTCACCCGGGTGCCTGTTGCCACATCAATGTTTATCCACCTTTTGCCATCGGCCATCATATCGATCATGTTCCGGTATTGATATTTCTGCGTAGAGGTGGCATACTCAATCTTGTTGGCATTGTAGATATCGTTGCCTACACTCCAGTTTAGAACGGCAGACAAATCAAATCCGTGTGCATTCGCGTTGATGGTAAAACCTCCGGTGTGGAGCGGGTTTGCATCACCTATAATCGTCCGGTCGTCAATGGTTATTTTATTGTCATCGCCTACCAGGTTTTTAAGTTTGACCATACCCGGAGAAAGCGCCCCAATGATTCCGGAGGCGTCGGCTACCCCTTCTTTCAATATCCATTTCTTTAGTCCTGCATCATAACCGGTAAAATCGGATACCTCATATCGTCCATCAGACCGGTAACCGTACATTTTCCCGACCGAACCTCCAGATGCGATCCAGAAATCAGTGCCAATCTCGGTGGAGGCCCAACCTGTTTCAGCGCCAAAATCTTTCATAACTCCAAGTGAATTGATCTTATTTTTGTTGAAGCCAATGTTGAAATTGAAACTCAACCCATAATCTTTCTTGTTGACGGCATTCCAGTTAAGCGACAATTCCAGCCCCCTGTTTTCAGTTTCGCCCATGTTTCGGAATTGCGTGTCGTACCCTGTTCCGGCTACCGGAAATTCAATCAGAAGGTCCTTTGTTGTATTCAGATAGGCCTCAAGTGTCCCGCTCAAACGATTTTTAAAAAGGACAAAATCCAAACCAAGGTTCCTGGTATGCGTGGTTTCCCATTTCAAATCAGGATTAGCCATGGTCTTAGATGCCGACCAAAAATTAGTAACCCCATTGATCCAGGCAGTAGTACCGGAAACAAATGATTGTGTCATCTGACCGGAAGGAATATTGTTATTGCCCGCCAAACCATAACTGAACCTTAATTTTAAATCATTTAACCACATGGATGAACCTAGCATAAAATTTTCCTGGGAGATTCTCCAGGCAGCTGCAGCCGATGGGAAATATCCCCATTTGTGCCCCTTCGAAAATTTACTCGAGCCATCGGCGCGTACTGTTGCAGACAATAGATATTTGTTCTTATAGTCGTAATTTATACGGCCAAAAAAGGAGAGCAATTTATCATCCGGACTGTAATTGTTATCCGTAGCCTGAGGAACGCCCTGGGATGTGAGTTTAAATGCCTGATCGGAGGTAAACTGTTTTGGGAACCCATGTACCACTGAGGTGAGCAGATTATTTTTTGTTTGGATCATTTCCTCTCCCAACAAAAGCTTAATTCGATGATTTTCGTTAAAATACTTCTTAAAATCATAACTCAGCGTATTGGTGTTCCTAATACGTTCCTGCTTCTGATTAGCCAATGTAATGGCCGGTTTGCCCTGGTTCTCAGCAGCTGGGGTATTTGACACATAATAAGTTGTTAAACCATAAAACCGGCTGTCGTTGTAGTAATAATTATCCAGGCCTACTTCAGCTTTCAACTGAAGATTTTTCATTAATTCCCATGAAAGGCTCCCTGCCAGGTTAAAATTCTTTTGGTTTTGTCTGCGATCGTTGTCATTAACTGCAACAATAGGATTAACCAAATAACTTGACACTTCCTGATCGGTAGCGTCAGATGTTAGTCCTGCCAATGGAATAGGAGTATAGGTAACGCTATGCTTTAACCTTGAATCAGCGGATGATACTTCCCTTTGTTCATTGGCTCCCCCACCATTAATATCCGTATTTGAATAACGAAAGGAGAGGGCAATCTGGACTTTATCATTGGGATTGTGATTGAGTTTCAGCGATAAATTATCGCGCTTAAAATTTGACCCGATCATAATCGCTTTCTCACCGATGTGAGAATAGTTAAATGAATAGGTTAGTTTTTCAGACCCTCCACGAATGCTTAAATCATGGTTGAAGACCTCCCCAATACGGCCATATACCTGATCCTGCCAGTTATTCCCCTTCTTACCTGCATACAGGTCCATGTCCTGATAGGAACCAAAATATTTTTCATAGGAACTGACATCCCCATTTGTATTGTCCAGTACTGCGTATTCATATTGCCATTTGACATAGTCTTCCGTTGGCAGTACTTTCATCTCTTTGGCAATTTTCTTGAACCCGACATAAGCGTCATAGGTGACAGAAACCTTGCCCTTTTGGCCAACTTTGGTCGTCACAATGATAACCCCATTTGCGCCCCGAGATCCATAGATGGCGGTTGACGAAGCATCTTTCAGAACATCAATAGACTGTATATCGGATGGGGCAAGGCTTGAAATATTGTTGACAGGAAACCCATCCACAATAAACAAGGGTGAGTTATCCTGCGTAATGGATCCACCGCCACGCACCCTAATCTTCATTTCCGCATCGGGTGATCCTTCAGTGGATGTTACCTGAACCCCCGCCAATTTACCGGTAAGCGCTTCGGCAGCGCTTGCCACCGGGACCGTTTTCAGGTCATCTCCCTTAACAGAGGAAACTGACCCGGTTATATCCCTCTTTTTAACAGTTCCATAACCAATGGCTACAACCTCTTCGAGCCCAATTGTTTCGGCATTCAAGGATACATTGATCTCCTTATTGCCGGCAACAGGTACTTCTGTCGATTTAAAACCAATAAAAGAGAACACCAAGGTCCCTTTTGAAGGTGCCGAAAGGATGAAATTACCATTCATATCGGTAATAACCCCTGTCGTAGTACCTTTCAGCACAACGTTTGCGCCGGGAATTGGAAGTCCCGTTTCTGCTTCAGTTACTTTACCCTTCACTGAAATGTTCTGTGCCATCCCCAGTGTTGCCAGCAACACGAGTATGACGACCATACTGATCTTTAATCTGGGGATTTGATAGCCGGAGCTTTCCCCTGTTTTACATTTAGCTAATTCGCTCATTTGATTTTTAATTTGGTTTTATTGTAGGGCTCACATTTTTCAAATTGCCACAACTATCACATCATGCCTTTAATCAGACTTGCGGCGATAAGGAAAATTCCCTTCATAAGTGCCAATAAAAGTACTCAGAGGAGTCGTGAAAAGGCGTTATAAGCGTACCATTGAACAGTTACAGACGTACCAACTGCGGGTCAATTTTCCCAAATAGCGGGTTGAATTGTCCCAATTCATGGCAGGAAAAGATACTTTAAACCAACTATTCAGAATCATTAAAATATAAATATCTCATTATCAGCATTATACAGCTATAAAGCTATTGTATTACCTTCCATCTACCCGACTTTTGATGAAAGGCGCTGTATTTGATTCTTTAAAAGGTGAAGAGAGTAACTTTGGAACTTATTTAAGGTTCTGAAGAGAAGGTTTTATGTAGAAAACTAACCATATAATCAACCGTAGTCTCAAACCATGGATCGAACAACCAGAAAGGATGGGGCGTATACAACATTATAATTTGCCACCACGCCCTTTGGCAGTTTGGCCACCACAATTTTGGCCTGAGGAAACTCCTTTTTGATTTTGATCCATGCCTGATAGGGAGTGAAGGAGGTATCGCGGGGAATTGGCTTCTGCTCAACCTATTGAGCAGAAACAGTGGTACAGACGATGATATGGACAACCAAAAATAATAATGTTACATTTTTCACAACTCATTATTTTTCATTGCATTATAAATTGTGTCCTTTGTGACAACCTTCGTGTCCATTGTGGTTAACTTTTTAATATTCAACACAAAGGGCTCAAAGGATGACACAAAGGCACACCAAGTAATTTATTGATCCTTTTCCAGAATCAGCACCCAATCATCTCCCCCCTTTTTTGTTCCTGGCGGATCGAATTCGAGTATCTCTTTCTTTGCTACCTTACCTCCAATTGAAGTCTTTCCATCCCTGGGAGAATACCAGCTATATCTGAATTGGCTACCCCTCAACTGATCTGTTTTGAC
>JBBIUJ010000363.1:0-4233 GCA_037440345.1 Prolixibacter sp. | reverse complement strand
GTTTGGAAGGGGGGATAAATTTCAGGGATTAATTTATTTGTACAAACAATTGGACTTTAACAGGGACTGGGAATCCCATACAGATTTAGAAAACGGCATGTATATGGATAACACCGTCAGGCATGAACTCATAATTGCCCAATATGAAATCCTGAATGATCTGACCGCTCGTGAGAAAATAGAACTTTTTCAATTGGCTCTCGATAATCAAAAGAAAAAGTACGAGTTGGCACATCAATACTGGGGAATTGCTGGAATGATGACAACTTGTGCTATTTTATCCCGGATTATGTACCTAGACAAGTATCAACCATTGATTGAAGAATACAATAACAATGAAAACATGTTAATTAATGTTGCTTATATTTTAATCTTAGACTCTGATGTTGTAAATAAGACCATGAGTTTATCGGAAGACTATTTAAAAGTTTTAAAAAGTAAATAAAAATGGAAGCGAAGATTTATATATTTAGAAACCTGAATTTTACCCTGTTACTGATGTTGTCAGTTGTTACAGCAAATAGCCAGGGAACCATACAAACGCCCATGGGGCAAACTGTTTCAGTTGTAAATAATTGGGATACGCCTCAATATATTGCAGCTTGGGAATCAGAAGCAGCCCAGTGGATTATAAATAATAATTCTGATGCACAACGAATAGGAGCAGCTACCTCAAATTATAACTGCCATTCTTATGCCTGGAATGTTATCGAAGGGGGAAGTAGTACGAATAAGTGGATAAACCAATTTGACGGTGGAAATTCAAACTACAGGCTGGAAAGCTGGGATATATATTGTTCGGGTAAAATACAAAGACGAATATTTGCAAGGCAAACTAGCTGTGAATTAGAGTTAATTTTAAAAGACTCTCTAAAGTAAAATTCAAAAGCACTTTTACTGTTTAACTACATAATCATCAATCTTTCCGCTCTTCAGCTTCTTGGTATAGTAAAATGAAACGCCAAGGATAATTAGTCCGACAAAAATGAATGCCACAATGCGGTAGCCAACGCCCATTTTTGAAATGTCGTACATGAAAAGATGGACAACAGCTGCCAGCAGTGTCAAAAATGCCAGCCACCGGTACTTCACATTGCTGAGAATTGCGCTCATGATCATGTAAGCTACAGCTGCCAGGCCCCATGAGATGGTCACATAATCCAGTGCCACCGCATTGTACAAAGTGTATAGCATGATAAAGAAGGTAATCACCAGATAGAAATTTCGGATGGAACCTGTTTTCAGCTCTAACCTCTTCTGTTGCCAGTTCAGGATTCGGGCGGATGCGATGGCAATCAGCGTGAAAGAGATGTTGTAGGAATCGATCGATTTGGAGGCGATCAGGTAGGCAACCAGGATGACCGTGTACAACGCGGTGTTCATCAGTACAATCAGGTTCGACCTGAACCATATCGCGATGGCCAGTACCACCATGCTTTGCCAGGCAAGGAAGATGAACGATCCCGGCAGGTCGGCATAACCGAATGCGGCTATACTCAGAGCCATGAAGCCAAAATTAACATAGAAGAATGAGTCGAACCGGCTTTCGATCTTGTAATTCAGAACGATGGCATAGGCCAGGCAAGTGATGGAAATGCCCATGAAAATCCAGATGTAGCTCTTGGTGTAGAAGGTGAGTACGATAAGCAGGAGTAAAACGGAAAAGGCCATGCTGTTGAGGATTACCGTTGCGTTGCACACCTCGGCCGAAAGCTTCCCCTGTTGTTTGAGGAAAGGGACAACCGAATAAATTGCAGCGTAAAGAAACAGGAAGATGACATTGAATTGTGGTGTTAAAACCGCAGCTACCGGATGTCCCGATAGAGGATTGCCGATCAGCCAGAGCGTATGACCGATGTAGACCATAAAAATGGAGAGGATCAATAGGGTACTCCAGCCATTCCTGTTAAGAAAGAAGAGAACGGCGCCGGTTGCTACAACAAAAAGTGAAAGGGTAACCTGTGTCTGGTCAGCCAAAAGCGACGTTACGAGAAGCATGGTATAGGCAATAAATCCCATGAGTTGGGATTTTGCCGCATCGGCCTTGTAAAAGAGAAAAGCCACTGAACCGAGCATCAACAAAAGGACAATCCACACATTGCCTAAAACCGGCGTGTCTGAAAAGAAATGAAGTCTAAGCAGGGCATAGAAAATCAGTAAATGGGCACAAATTGTGAACATGAAGGCCATGTAGCTTAGCGATTTCTTCAAGAGGCCTGAGAGAAAAAAAGTAAGGGCCGCAGAAGCGATACCGAGTACAAAAGATGCAACTCCGCCAAAGGCATTGTGCACAAAAAGCATGGTGAAAATCATTCCAAGCAACAGGACCGCGCTTCCTATCCAGGCGAGCCCATGCTCGAATACCTTGGATTCGGAGAGAGGATTGGCAAACTCCTCCTCCTGCTCCATGTGAGAGGCAGATGATCCGACCCTTACCGAATGGCCCGCGGTGAATCCCGCGCTGAGCTGGGCTTCGATTCGGCTGAGTCTCTCATCGAAGGAGGAGAGGCGATTCTCAAGCTCCTTCATGGTCAATTTTTGTTCAGCCATAAGTTTAGATTTAAAGAGTTAAACTATTCCCAAGAAGTGCGCTAAAGTGACTAAAGTGAACTAAAGTGACTAAAGTACTTACGCTACGATGTGAAAGTTTCGGGAGTCCCCAACTTTAGGCACTTTAGTCACTCTAGCGCACTTTAGGCACTTTTTTCAATGCTCCACCGGCGTCTTCCTCCACGGTGGGAAGATCCACAGCAGAAACGCCAGGATAAAGAAGGGTACGATCAGCCAGATGCTGGCCATCAGGAAGCCCTCCGAACCTATCAGCGATAGCTTAAAGCTGGTAAAGCCCAGAAAGCTTTTGGAGAACAACTGACCACCGATCACAACGTTCCAGCGCATGAAGAAAATCCCTATCAACACCAGGATGCCTGTAACCAGGTAGAGGGTTTTTCGAAGCGTCTCTTTGGGCTTGTAAAACTGTAATATTCCCAGGGTTGCAAGGGGCAGTATCATCCCGATACCAATCTGCATGGTCAAAAGGGTAACATTCAGGTGTCCGGATATCAGCAGCGAAATAATCTCAAACGACTCTTCGGCTTCATAAAAGCGGTGTACCTGGTCGAGCGATTCCATCGTAAAGTCGATGATGATAATGTAAAACAGGTACTTGGCAATGGTGTCGAGGCACAGCATGTCAATTTTCTGTTTTCGGATGTAGTTGATCACGATAAACAACACCATCACCAGCGCGATCCCGGATACCATGGCCGAGAAGAGGAAGATGATCGGCATCATTACCGTCGACCACCAGGGGTTCGCCTTGATCGATCCAAAGATAAATCCCACGTAGCCGTGAAGCAGAAAGGCTGAAGGAATACCGAGTACCGTCACAATATAGCCAAGTTTGTTGTCGAGTTTCAGTGATTTGGGAGAGATGTCGTCACTTCCCAAAGCAAGCGCCTTGTACATCCATTTTTTAAAACCAGTGGATTCCCTGGCCCAAAGTACCAGGTCGTAGCGGTAGTCAAACCATATTTCCAGCAGCAATACGATCATCAAATACCAGAGATAGACAAACCCGAATATGGCCATGGCCGATGTAAGATGCGGTGTTATCATGATCTCCCATGCCCTGAGTGGTTGACCAAGGTGAAAGATCAGCGGCATGGTTGCCACCAGCAAGAAGGCGAATGAAGTTAAAAGGGCGATCACATAGGTGGGTTTCAGTGATTTTACGTTGAAAACCCGCTCCAGTGATGCCAGGATAAATGCTCCGGCCACCAGTCCGGTGATAAAAGGATACAAAACGATCAGTATGGACCAACTGAGCTCAATTTCGTTCGGATAGATGAATCCATCTACCTTCGACAATGCCTGATATAAATTTTCAAATTCCGGATTCATATTATCTTACCTCCTGATTTAATGCGTTGTAATACAATTTGCTGCCTGTGTTTAAATGTGGTTTGAGGACATACACATTTTTTGTGCGGATGAATTTTGAAATGGCACTTTCGGGATCGTTGAGATCGCCCGAGATGCGTGCCTTGGTCGGACAGTTGTCCATGCAGGCAGGATTCATCCCTTTTTTTACGCGGTGAAAGCACAAGGTACATTTGTCGACCACATGCTTCTCAGGATGGAAGTACCGGCAGCCGTAAGGGCATGCCTGGATGCAATATTTACACCCGATACAGTATTTCTCGTCAACCAGCACGATTCCCTCTTCGGTCT
>JBBIUJ010000362.1:0-4238 GCA_037440345.1 Prolixibacter sp. | reverse complement strand
GTTTTTACACGAGGCTCAATACCTTGAGCCGGTCATGCGCGACATGGAGAAGTTTCTCGAAAGCAGTCAGGAGAACGTAACCGGAAAGGTAATCATCAAATTAATGCCCTATACGTTTCAACTGGTGGGGATCGAATCTGATCACGATCTGATGAACAGCAATTTCGGACAATATGGTGAGATGAACAAAGGTTGGACAGCAGATGATGCGAAAGGCTACACCAAAATTCTGAGCAACCAGTTAAAGATATTCTTTTCTGTAAATAAATAATTTTTATTGACTTGTCGGTCCGCAGGAAATAACTATTGGATGAAAAGGGGTACTTTCATTGCCGTCTGCTTTAGCTGACGGCTTGAAGCAGATCATTTTTATCCGGCTTTAGCCGAATCAGGTACCTAATTTTGGCTAAAGCCCCTTCTCAATTTGATGATTATGACCGTCAGCTAGACAGACGGCAATGAAATAAGAAACATAGAGTTTTAGAAGAAATGGAATTCAAATGTTGAATAAAGTAAACGATGACAACTAAAAATATCAGGATCGGAATTGTTGGAGGAGCTGGATATACTGCCGGTGAACTAATCAGAATTTTGCTGTACCATCCGAATGCTGAGCTAAAATTCATTCAAAGCAGCAGCAACAACGGACAACCGGTGAGCTCCATCCATAGGGATCTTTTAGGTGAGACTGACCTGCGCTTTTCTGAAATTGACCTGGGTCAGGTAGATCTTCTGTTTCTCTGCTCAGGTCATGGAAAATCGCTTGAGTACATGGCCGAAACCCCAATCCCAAAGCATGTCAAAATCATCGACATGAGCCATGATTTCCGTCTGAAAAGAGCCGGGAACAGTTTTGTTTATGGATTGCCGGAACTCAACAGGAAGGAGATTCAATCCGCTACACACATTGCAAACCCGGGTTGTTTTGCCACCGGGATCCAACTTGCGCTCTTGCCGCTGGCTGCAAACGGCCTGATCTGTGATGACCTGCATGTGAATGCCATCACCGGCTCAACAGGTGCAGGACAAGCGCCGACCAAAACATCCCATTTTAGCTGGAGGGACAACAACTTATCTGTGTACAAGGCATTTGAGCACCAGCATATGGGCGAAATCTGTGAAAGTCTGGAACAAGCCCAGCCCGGCTTGAACCATGCACTTCACTTTATACCTGTTCGGGGCAACCATACCCGTGGCATTTTTACCATGGCGTATACCAGGTATAATGGATCAATGGATGAAGCCAAAAAAATATATTCTGCTTATTATCAGTCTCACCCCTTTGTGCATATTTCCGATGAAAACCCGGATCTGAAACAGGTTGTCAATACCAACAAATGCCTGCTTTACCTGGAAAAGCACGGGGATCAGTTAATGATCATTTCATGTATCGATAACCTGTTGAAAGGTGCCTCAGGTCAGGCGGTTCAGAATATGAACCTCTTGTTCGGGGTCGATGAAAAGGCAGGGCTCAACTTAAAAGCCATTGCATTTTAATTAAAAATTAAAAATTAAAAATGAAAAATTAAAAATGAAAAATGAAAAATGAAAATATTGAACGGACAGTTTTTTCACCTTTCACCTTTCATTTTTCGCTTTTCACTTTTCATTTTCAATTTAATAACATACCATTATGAATCTATTTGACGTTTATCCTCTATACGACCTTACTCCTGTATCGGCCAGCGGTTGCACCATTACAGATAAAAACGGGGTTGAATATCTTGACCTTTATGGTGGTCATGCTGTGATTTCTGTAGGTCATTCCCATCCACACTATGTTCAGCGGATCACCGATCAGCTGAAAAGGATAGGGTTCTATTCCAACTCTGTCCAGAATCCGATGCAGGCAGAGCTGGCAACCAGGCTCGGAGAACTTTCCGGTTACGGAGATTACAGCCTGTTTTTATGCAATTCGGGGGCTGAAGCCAACGAGAATGCCTTGAAACTGGTCTCTTTTCTGACCGGCAAAAAAAGAATTGTCGCATTTGATAAATCTTTTCATGGGAGGACTTCCGCTGCCGTTGCAATGACCGATAATCCCAAAATCGTGGCTCCCATCAACGATGTTCACGATCGGGTAATCCTTCCACTTAACGATATTGATGCGCTTCAGTCAGCCCTTTCAACTGGTGAGGTAGCGGCAGTCATTGTCGAAGGAATCCAGGGCGTTGGCGGATGCAGGGTACCCGATCCGCAGTTTCTTCAGAAAGCGGAACAATTGTGCAAAGAGCACAAAGCGCTCTTTATTCTTGATGAGGTGCAATCCGGTTACGGCCGCAGCGGTAAATTTTTCGCCCATCAATATGCCGGTATCCGGCCTGATGTGATCACGGTAGCCAAAGGGATGGGGAACGGTTTTCCAATGGGTGGAGTTCTTATTTCACCCGAACACAAACCCTGGCATGGAATGCTTGGAACCACTTTTGGGGGAAATTACCTGGCCTGTGCGGCAGGACTGGCAGTGCTGGAGATCATGGAAAAGGAGCAATTAACCGAAAATGCCGCCTCGGTTGGTGAATACCTGATCAAGGAACTTTCCACATTTACAACCATTAAAGAGGTGCGTGGCAGGGGTTTAATGATTGGGTTGGAATTTGACGGGCCAATTGTTGACCTGCGAAAAAAATTACTCTTCGAAGAAAAAATATTCACAGGTGTTACCGGAACCCACGTCATTAGAATCTTGCCTCCGCTAACCCTGTCCAAAATGGAGGCTGACCGTTTCCTGGAGATCTTCGACCGTGTTGTGAAAAATATGTAATTTGCGCTTTCAATCAGAAATAATATAACCATGCAGATCAATCAAATCAATATAGCCATTGTGGGCGGAGGAAATCTCGGCAGATCAGTGGCCGAAGGCTTTCTGAAAGCCGGTATTGTCCCATCCCGAATTGTAGTATCGCGCAGACGCATACATCTGTTGGAAGATCTTCAAACTAAGGGTATACGTATTGAGAAAGAGAATGTCAAGGCCGTTTCCGGTCAGGATGTGATTATTCTGGCGGTCAAACCCTATCAGGCTGTAGAATTGCTCAAGGAATTAAACCCGTTTCTGAAACCCGGCCAGATTATACTATCCCTGATGACCGGTATGTCGCTGGCCGAGTTAAATCAGCACGTTCCTGAAGGAGTTCTCGTTTTCAGGGTAATGCCCAACACAGCGGTTGCGTTGCAGGAATCCATGACCTTGATTGCTGCCCCCGATTGTGATCCGGCAGTGCAGAAACTTGTGGGTGATCTTTTCGAAACGCTCGGGAAAGTTATTTTTATCAATGAAGAGTTGATGGCCGCAGCCACCGTACTCGGCGCATGCGGAATCGCTTTTGCACTGAGGTTTATCCGGGCTGCCATTCAAGGGGGAGTGGAGATTGGTTTTGGAGCCGATGTGGCCCAGCAAATTGTGGCACAAACGGTGAAAGGTGCGACAGAATTGATTCTGCAAACCGGCCACCATCCCGAACAGGAGATTGATAAGGTGACTACCCCGAAAGGCATAACCATTTCCGGTTTGAACGAAATGGAACACCAGGGCTTCTCTTCGGCATTAATTCGTGGCTTGCTGGTATCTTTCAACAAGCTGAACAACAATAAATAGTTTCAGTTCTCAACTTTCAACGCTCAACTTAATAGTTATGGAACAACAAATTTTGGAGATCGCCGACCGTCTCAAAGCAATGCGGGAATCACTCGAAATCTCACCCGATAAGGCAGCTCAAACCTGTGATATTTCTGTTTCTGAGTATTTGAAATACGAAAGTGGAGAATCTGATATTCCGGTTAGTGTGCTCCATCGGATGGCCAAACATTTTGGCTTCGACATAACCACCTTACTTACAGGCGAACAGCCACATGTCAGAACCTTTGAACTTACCAGGAAAGGGAAAGGTGTAGTTGTTCAAAGACGCCGCTCCTACAATTATGAATCGTTGTCTGCCAATTTCGTCAACCGTAAGGCGGATCCGTATTATGTCATCGTTGAACCAAAGGAAGATCCGGAAATAACCGTCAATGCCCATCCGGGACAGGAATTTCATTACATGCTTGAAGGTCAGATGAAACTTTGTATAGGTGAGAATGAACTGATTCTCAATCCCGGCGATTCAGTCTATTTCGATTCGGCCATTCCGCATGGTATGCAGGCGATGAATGGAAGGGTGGCGAGGTTTTTGGCGATAGTTCTGTGATTACAATGTTGAATATTCACAAAACATGATCAGATTGCTTCGTCGTTCCTA
>JBBIUJ010000361.1:0-4238 GCA_037440345.1 Prolixibacter sp. | reverse complement strand
GGCTATCAAGCTATATTTTTCTTTGACAACCAGTTTGAGATCTTTTTCCATGATACTTATGAATTAAATTTGAATACCTGCTTTTTTTAACAGGAATAGCATAACCAAATAGCCCAGGACCATCAGAACGAGGGAAATGCCCAGGGACCACCAAAAATCAGTGTATCTCTTTAGCAGCATAGGGAAGAGCATAAAAAACAGCAGCGATGGAATGACCATCCAAAAAATATTGTGAGATAAATTGACAATTTTGGCCGTATCTTTTGTATCGATGTAGATCCAAACAATGGCCAACAGGGAGATGATTGGAATAGAGGCCAAAATACTTCCAGCCAATGTGTTACGTTTGGAAATTTCGGAGATAGCAACGATGGTTGCCGATGATAATAATACTTTGATGATGTAATAGATCATGGCGTTTGATTTTTAATATTTTCCTGATAGAATTGATAAAATCCTTCTTTTATTTGATCTCTCACGCGGATAAATTCGCTCCAAATAAATTCATCAGTGCCAACTGCATGAGACGGATCGTCGAAACCGATATGCAGACGATGTTTGACAGTTCCGAAAAAAGCGGGGCATGCTTCATTGGCCCCTCTACAGACGGTAATCACATAATCCCATTCCTCGTTCAGGTATTTCTCAACCGGATCAGAGGTATGGTGACTAATATCTACCCCGGCTTCCTTCATCACCTCAACTGCTTTTTCGTTGAGCCTTCCTGAGGCTTGCGTTCCGGCCGAACAAACGGTGAGGCCCTGATCGAATGATTGTAAGAAACCGTGTGCCATTTGACTGCGGCAACTGTTGCCTGTGCATAGTATCAAGATTTTCATACAACTGTTATAAAATAAATATTGAAGTCGGTCCCTGAGCGAAGCTGAAGGGGAGATTTGAAAATGGTCAGCAGTTGCAACTAATTTCAGCCGTTCCAATATCTGTGAAGAAATCCGAGAACATCCTCTTGTACTTTGCAAGTTCCGAATTGCACAAACAATAATTGATCTTCAGCCCCTCAATCTCGCCGTGTATCAGCCCCAAATCCCTGAGCTCCTTCAAATGCTGCGAAACAGTAGTTCGGCTTAACGGAATGAAATCGGTAATATCTCCGGAAATGCAGGTCTTGGTTTCAGCCAGGTACTGAAGAATTGCCAAACGGGCCGGATGGGAGATGACCCGGGCAAACCGGGCAAGCTCCTGCAGGTTGTCGTCGAATTTCTGAGAGTTGTTCATGTCTTTTATTTCTAATGACGCAAACATACGACATAAATATCATATTCTTATATTTTTTGATTAAATAATGTTATTTGATTATTATCTTAATGAAGAATATCCTGTTTCTGCCAGATTAATGTCTTACTTTTGCAATGAAAACAGGCGATTATCAGCTACCTGGCGTTTTGGTGCAAATAGAATTTCGAATATTCGTATAATGGAGATGATTGTTGGAGATCGCTTTGTAAAGGAGGGCTTACTCACTGTGCGGAAATCCATGTGCAACGTTAAAAACAAATAAATATGAAACCAAAAATGCCCGCTCAATCGGGGACCTTCGAGTCGAGCGACGTCATTATCTTAATTGAACCGCTTCCAAGCCGTTCGGGGAGGAAAATCGAAATTTCATCCACTGTGATGAAACAGTATGGCGCCAGTTTCACACAGATCGTGGATGAAATGCTGGACAAATTTGATATGACAGATATCCATTTGATTGCCAAAGATAAAGGTGCGCTTGAACCAACCATCAAGGCCCGGCTCGAAACAGCTATCAAACGGTCGCTTGGACAACAGGAAGGAACACTCACCTAGAAAATGCACAATGGACAATGGACAATTGAAAATGGATAATTGACAATTGAAAATTGTGTAAGTCAGTGGCAATAAAAAATATATGATATCAAATACTACTCATTGCTTATTTGAAATGTGATGAAGAATTTTAAGAACAGGAGGACGATGCTCTACATACCCGGGAATAACCCGGCAATGATCCAGCAGGGTGGAATATACGGCGCCGATAGCATCCTGCTGGATTTGGAAGATGCTGTTGCCCTGAATCAAAAGGATGCTGCCAGAACTTTGGTCAGAAATATGATCCTTGTGACAGATTTCTATGATTCGGAGGTATGTGTAAGGGTCAACCATTTAAGTACCCCATTTGGTTTGGCCGACCTGGAGGAGATTGTCCCTCTTCAGCCATCGGCCATCCGGTATCCAAAAACTGAATCGCCTGAAGAGGTCATTGAGCTCTTGAATATCATCGAAAAGATAGAAGACAGGCATGGTCTTCCCCATGATAAGATGACGCTTCACGCCATGATTGAGACAGCCATGGGTGTCCAGAATGTCTTCAATATCGCCAGCAAATTTAGCCGGATTGATGCCATTACCATAGGAGGGCAGGACCTGACAGCCGATATGAATATCATTTACACACCCGATGGTACGGGAATTGATTTTGCCCGGAAGAGAATTGTTATGGCGGCAAAAGCCAGTCACATTGATGTCATTGACACGGTTTTTCCTGATGTTAACGATGAAGAGGGGTTACGGAAGGAGACCGAATATGCAAAAAGGATCGGATTTACCGGGAAAGCCATTATCAATCCGCGACAGATCGATGTGGTTCACCAGGTCTTTACCCCAACCGACGAAGAGATCAGGAAGGCTTACAGGATTGTGAAGGAATGGCGGTCAAACAGCGCTGCCGGAATTGGCGTATTTGCCATTGACGGGAAGATGATTGATGCGCCCATTGTCGCACGGGCCGAATATTTGCTGAGGCTTGCCAATGTTACGGTGGAATAATGGTTTGGTGAAGTGGATGGGAAAATGAAAATACTACAGAGTTCTAAAGAATAAAATTACCATACGATGTTAAACAGTTTAGGAAGGGAAATCCCTGAATACATTGAAGGAATAGGCAAATTGGAGCCTTTTATGGGAGCCCTCACAAAGTTAAGTAAGGGATGGATGGACGAACCGACCATTCCTGCCCCCAACAAGGCATACCTTCCACATCAAAGTAAATTGTGCAAGACTTTGGAAGAGGCCATCATCCGGAGCAATCCGCACAATGGAATGACCGTTTCCTTCCACCATCATCTTAGGAATGGTGATATCCTTTTGGTCCAGACTTTGACCATCCTGCACAACATGGGAATCCGGGAGATTACCCTGGCCTCCTCATCGCTCAACGAATGTCACGATCCAATCCTTCCCTATTTGGTCGATGGTACGGTAACCCGGATTTTCTCTTCCGGAATCCGCAGTGAACTTGGTCATGCCATTGCCATGGGGGTACTGGATACGCCGGTGGTAATTCATTCACATGGAGGCCGGGTAAGATGCATCCATACCGGCAAGATCCAGATTGATCTGGCAGTTATTCCTGCCTCTGCAGCCGATTGTGAGGGTAATGCAACAGGATCTCATGGAAAATCCGCTTTCGGTTCGATTGGTTATGCGGTCATTGATGCAAGATATGCGAAGCAGGTAATTGTAGTGACGGACAACCTGGTAAATTTTCCATGTATTCCGCTTTCCATCTCTCAGAACTTTATCGATCATGTTGTGTTGGTCGATTCGATTGGCGATGCTTCGAAAATTGCGACCGGTACAACCCGTATTACCAACTCTCCGATGGATTTGAGGATAGCCAAACTTGCCGCTGATGTGATCGAGCATTCAGGTTTTTTTGTACCAGGCTTCGCATTTCAGGTGGGGGCCGGTGGCGCATCTTTGGCAGTCGCGAAATTCATCCGGGAAAAGATGAAGACGAAAGGATTAAAAGGCAGTTTCATGTTGGGGGGCATTACCTCCTACTGCGTTGATATGTTGAACGAAGGTCTTTTTGAAACCATTTTTGATGTGCAATCTTTTGATGCAGTGGTAAGTAATTCCTTGCTGAACAATCGCCATCACATTGAAATACCGGCTGCTTTGTACGCAAATCCGTTCAATTGCGGGTGCATCACCAATAAAATTGATGTAGTTGTTCTCGGGGCGTTAGAGATAGATGTTGATTTTAATGTCAATGTAATTACCGGGTCGGAAGGGAAAATCAGGGGAGCTTCCGGCGGTCACTCCGATACGGCATCCGGAGCCAAACTCACGGTAGTGGTTTGCCCGTCGTTCCGTGGCCGAATCCCCATCATCAAGAAACGGGTGCATACGGTTGTTACGCCTGGAGAAACTGTTCATGTGCTTGTAACCGAGCGTGGAACATGTGTAAA
>JBBIUJ010000360.1:0-4259 GCA_037440345.1 Prolixibacter sp. | reverse complement strand
ACCATAAGTGATGACATCAGACTCGATCATCTCCCTCAAAAGGTCGTTTCCTTCGCGGGTCCTCTCCCCAACGCCGGCAAAAACTGACTGTCCATCATATTTTTTGGCCACATTGTTGATGAGTTCCATGATCAAAACCGTCTTGCCCACACCGGCTCCCCCGAAAAGGCCGATCTTTCCGCCTTTTGAATAAGGTTCAAGCAAGTCGATTACCTTGATTCCTGTGTAAAGAATTTCCTGTTCAGTGGATAAATCCTTGTATTTAGGAGGCTGATTATGAATTTCATAAGTTTGATCTTTGGGGATAAATCCGATACCGTCAATACCCTCTCCAATGACGTTGAGAAGCCGGCCTTTGATTTGATCCCCTACCGGCATAGAAATGGCCTTTCCTGTTGCTCTAACCTTCATTCCCCTTGAAAGTCCGTCGGTAGAGTCCATGGCAATAGTCCGTACAGTATGTTCGCCGATGTGTTGCTCACATTCGAGAATCAAAACCTGCCCATTGTTCCTGGTTACCTCCAGGGCATCATAAATATTAGGTAATTTGGCATTCTCCTCTTCGAAACTCACATCAACAACCGGTCCGATGACCTGTATGATTTTTCCTGTGGATTGAGACATATTATTTACTGTTTGAAATATTTTCTAAATGTTGAATCAAATGGGTATTAAGTTCCTTTATTTATGAACCCTTCAAGGCATTTGCCCCACTGACAATTTCCAGGATCTCCCCTGTGATTGCCGATTGTCGAGCCTTGTTGTACTGGAGATTCAATTCGCGGACCAATTCGGCTGCGTTGTCGGTTGCTTTGTGCATTGCCGTCATTCTTGCGCCATGTTCCGATGCTAATGAATCCAATATCGCTTTATAAAATTGGATTTTAAGGGACTTAGGAATAACTGTTCCCATTATTTCCTGAACATTTGGTTCAAAGATATAGTTGCTAAAATAGTGGTGAACGTCTGTAATATTGGTTTGCACCTCCTTAATTTCAACAGGCAAAAATTGTTCAACCATCAATTTCTGGACAGCAGCATTTTTGAATTGATTGTATACCAAATCGATACGGTCGTACTCACCACTCGAAAAGGAATTCATCAAATCCTGGGCAACCACTTCTGCACTTGTATACTGTAGACCTTCATACAACTGTGGTAATGTTCTTGATACAGCAATGTTTTTTGCTTTCAACCCATCCACCCCTTTTTTCCCTATGGCAAGCACATCGACCATCCCTTTTTGGTATAAGTCGGCATAGGTGGTCGAAAGCAACTCTTCTACTTTCTTAACTACATTTGCATTAAATCCTCCGCAAAGACCTCTGTTTGAAGTTATTGCAACAATAAGTACCTTGTTGGTCTCCTGGCGTCCTGCATATTTGTTTTCAAATTCTGAGGCGTCATTCTGTTCCACTAGATTAACTAGAATTTCATGCAATTTTTCGGCATAAGGCCGTATCTGAATGATGGCATCCTGTGCTTTACGCAGCTTGGCAGCAGAGACCATTTTCATGGCCCTGGTAACCTGTTGTGTCGATTTCACGGATGAAATCCGGATCCGCATCTCTTTTAAATTTGCCATCTACCAAGTATTTTGCTTCAAAATGCCCATTTTAATAAACGAAATTCTGAACCGTCTTTTTAGCTGCCAGCTCAAGAGTCTGGGTAATCTCGTCATTGAGGACCCCAAGGCTCAATTGATGCAAAACTGCTGAGTATTGTGTAGCAAGAAGTTGCAAATAATCTTTTTCGAAATCCCTGATTCTCTCTTTTGGAACATCCATCAATAGTCCCTGGGTACCACAATAGATTATAGCAATTTGTTCTCCGACTGTCATTGGGGAGGCGCTTCCCTGTTTTAGGATCTCCACATTTCTGGCACCCTTTTCAAGTACAGATTTCGTAGCAGCATCCAGGTCTGATCCAAATTTAGAAAAGGCTTCCAGTTCCCTGAATTCTGCCTGTGACAGTTTCAGTGTACCGGCAACCTTTTTCATGGCCTTGATCTGAGCATCTCCTCCAACACGGGATACGGAGATACCCACATTGATGGCGGGCCTGATACCTGCATTGAAAAGGTGCGACTCAAGGAAAATCTGACCATCCGTGATCGAGATGACGTTGGTAGGAATATAGGCCGAAACGTCGCCATCCTGGGTTTCGATAATGGGAAGGGCAGTTAAAGAACCACCACCCTTTATAAGGTGTCTGATTGATTCAGGAACATCATTCATCTGCCGGGCTACTGCAAGGGTGTTGTTGATCTTTGCAGAACGCTCCAGTAACCTGGAATGCAAATAGAAAATATCGCCCGGATATGCTTCACGACCCGGCGGCCTGCGAAGCAACAGGGAAACTTCACGATAGGAGACTGCTTGTTTGGATAAATCATCATAAACAATCAAAGCCGCATTACCGCAATCCCTGAAAAATTCGCCGATGGCAGCGCCGGCAAAGGGTGCATAAAATTGCAAAGCCGCAGGATCAGAGGCAGTTGACATCACTATTACCGTATAATCCATGGCGCCGTGCTCCTGCAAAGTTTTTGCAATGTTTGCAACTGTCGATCCTTTTTGACCGATGGCCACATAGATGCAATAGACAGGTTCACCCTTTTTGAAAAACTCTTTCTGATTAATAATGGTATCAATCGCAATAGTTGTCTTACCGGTCTGGCGGTCGCCAATGATCAGTTCGCGCTGACCCCTTCCGATGGGGATCATCGAATCAATTGCTTTAATACCCGTTTGAAGCGGCTCTGAGACATGTTGACGATAGATAACACTAGGCGCCTTCCGTTCCAGTGGCATATCATACAATTGCCCTGTGATCGGGCCCCTGCCATCAACCGGTTCGCCCAGGGTATTAATTACACGGCCCAAAAGCCCCTCTCCTACCTGGATAGAGGCAATCTTGTTGGATCTTTTTACGCTGTCACCCTCTTTAATTTTTTCGGTAGGCCCTAAAAGCACGCAACCGACGTTATCTTCCTCGAGGTTCAAAACGATACCCATGACGCCGCTATCGAACTCAACCATTTCATTCGATTGAACATTGGATAGTCCGTAAACCCTGGCAATCCCATCGCCTACCTGCAAAACTGTACCAACTTCTTCAAGTTCAGCGACCGTTTTGAAGCCATCCAATTGTTGCTTTAAAATTTCAGATACTTCAGCAGGTTTTAATCCAGCCATAATCTTCTATT
This sequence comes from Prolixibacter sp., assembly GCA_037440345.1. Lineage (GTDB taxonomy): Bacteria > Bacteroidota > Bacteroidia > Bacteroidales > Prolixibacteraceae > CAINVV01. The sequence goes on along the minus strand of JBBIUJ010000360.1, from coordinate 1,051 downwards.
TAATTTTTAATATTACTTACCAATTCCCTTCTCATCTTTTTCAGTTGGGTGGAGACAGATGCGTCCAACTGCTGATCTTCTACTTTAAGGATAAACCCACCAAGCAAATTCCCGTCTACGGTTGTCAATACCTCAGCCTTACTTCCAAAGTGAACCTGGATCAATTTGTTAAATTCCAGTAATTGAGCATGATCCAATTCTATTGCCGTGGTAAGTTTGGCGGATTTTATTCCCGTTAGTTTGCCATACAATGACTGGAAATTCAGGCACATCTCCATCAAAAACAACTCTCTGTTGTTTTTCAAAAGCAAATGAAGAAAATCCATGGTGAGTTGCTGACATTGATTCTTGAATATCTTATCCAGGAATGCACCCTTTTCCTTCGATTTGACAACAGGACTTGACAATAACTCTTTTAATCTGGGTTGTGTCTGCAGGAGTTGAAGCAAGAAATCGACATCCTTTTTTATAACATCCAACAAATTTCTTTCAACAGCAGACGAAAAGAGTGCCTTCGCGTAACGTACTGATATTTTACTCTCGTTCAATTTTTTTCGATTTGATAAAAAGACAATCTGATTTTATCAGTGGTTAATTCAATTTGATGTTTTCCAAATAGTTGGCCACCAATTCCTTCTGCTTTTTATTGTCTGAAAGATGTTCTTTTAAAATTTTCTCGGCAATCTCGATAGAAAAGGAGGAGATGACTGATTTCATTTCGTTCACTGCTTCGCTTCTCTCCCTGGCAATGGCAGATTTTGCCTCTTCCATTACTTTATTCGCCTCGATAACGGCCACATTTTTTGCATCCCGTACGATAGAATCCTTCAATTCCCTGGCCTCTTTTACAATTCTTTCTCTTTCCATCATGGCTTCCTTCAGCAGTTTTTCGTTACCTGCCTGTAATTTCACCATTTCATTTTTTGCAAGTTCCGCTGATTTAAGCGCTTTCTCAATTGAATCTTCCCTGGCAGAGAGTGCGGATAGAATAGGTTTCCAGGCAAATTTGCCGAGTAGCCACATCAATAGTGAGAATGAGAGCACCATCCAG
>JBBIUJ010000359.1:0-4262 GCA_037440345.1 Prolixibacter sp. | reverse complement strand
TAAAAAATCATGAAAGACCCATTAAATTTCTGAAATATAAACATAAGTATGTATTTTTTTTACTGTTCTCCGTGTAACTCTGTGCTCCTCTGTGCAACTCTGTGTAACCTTTTTAAAGTGTCCCTTTTGAACTGGGCAGTGTATCCTGAAACGGATCCTTTCTCACCGCCATTTTTATGGAACGGGCAAATGCCTTGAAGATTCCCTCTATTTTATGGTGTTCGTTTGTCCCTTCTGCCCAGACGTTCAGATTGCACCGGGCCGCATCCGAGAATGATTTGAAGAAATGGTGAAAGAGTTCTGTCGGAACATCCCCAACGTATTCGCGTTGAAATTCGGCTTCCCATACCAGCCAGGGTCTTCCTCCAAAGTCGATGGCGACCTGCGCAAGGCAGTCATCCATCGGCAAACAGTACCCATACCGTTCGATCCCGCGTTTGTTGCCAAGCGCTTTCAAAAATACTTCGCCCAGTGCGATGGCGGTGTCTTCGACCGTATGATGTTCGTCGACTTCCAGGTCGCCGATTACCTGAACGGTTAGATCGCAATCCGAGTGGGTTGAGATTTGCTGCAGCATATGGTCAAAAAAATGCAATCCGGTTGAAATCCTGCCAATGCCTTTCCCGGCCAGGTTAACCTCTACGAAGATATTCGTCTCTTTGGTTTCCCTCTTTACGGATGCCTTGCGTTCCAGCTCCGATAGAAAGATAAATATCTCCTCCCAGTTGTCGGTAACCATGGCACACGAAGCGCTGAGGTTACTGTCGATCAAGTCATCTGCCCTCGATTCCGGAGCGAAATAGATCGCTTTCGATCCGAGGTTTTTGGCCATTTGTACATCGGTTAGCCTGTCGCCAATAACGAAAGAGTTGGCCAGGTCGTACGAACCATCCAGGTACTCCTGCAAAAGGCCAATCTCGGGCTTCCGGGTAGGGGCATTGTCTTCAGGAAAAGAACAATCGATGAAAATTTTTTTGAAGGTTACCCCTTCGTTCTCAAAGGCCTTGAGGACTTTTCCCTGTACCAGATGAAAATTATCTTCGGGATAGACATCAGTACCCATGCCGTCCTGGTTGGAAACCATGACCAGTTCGTAATCGAAGTGTTTGCTGATGGCATGGAGATGACGAAAAACCCCGGGCAGGAATTCCAGTTTTTCCAGACTGTCAACCTGAAAATCTTCAGGTGGCTCAACGATTAAAGTACCATCCCGATCGATAAAAAGAACCTTTTTCATTTAGATATGAGTTAAGATATGAGTTATAAGATAAGTGACAAGAGATTTAAGACATGAGACATGGGATACTTAAGTTGCAGCATCCTTTACTTTACCCTTTTTGCTTTGTCCTTAATCCTTTCTTTCCACCCATTTCCCAATTACAATTTATATCTTTATTTCTACTTATTTCCATTTATTTTCCCAATTTCTTTCAGCGCTTCCAGCAGTATTCTGTTCTCGTCTGCTGTTCCAACTGTGATTCGCAAAGCTTCCCCGCATAGGGCTACTTTTGATCGATCGCGAACGATGATTTGCCTCTCCACCAACATTTGATAGATCATTTTGGCAGAGGATGTTTTGACCAGGATAAAGTTGGCATCGCTGGGATAAAGTTTCAGGACAATTGGCAGTTTTATCAGCTCATTAGCCATCAAAACTTTTTGCTGAAGGATGGTCTCCACCCATTTAGCCTTTTGCTCTTCCGAAAGTAGCATTTTCGCTGCTTTTTCCTGGGTAAGCAGGTTGATGTTGTACGGATACTTTATTTTGCTGAGAATAGCAATGATTTCGTGGGATGCGAAGGCCATACCCAATCGAATGGCAGCCAGGCCCCAGGCTTTGGAGAGTGTCTGCAAAATGACGAGGTTCGGATATTGATCAAGGTTGGCCAATAGCGTCTTTTCAGGACAGAAATCGATGTAGGCTTCATCCAAAACAACCAAACCATTAAAATTACGAATGATCTTTAACACTTCTGCCTGGTTTAACGCATTTCCGGTAGGATTGTTGGGCGAACACAAGAAAACCAGTTTGGTAGCTGAATCCGTAGCAATTAGGATTTTGTCAGCATTGAGACTGAAATCTTCCTCCAGAAGCACTTCGCGGTAGGCGATGTTGTTGATATCAGCGGCCACCCGATACATCCCATATGTAGGGGAGATTGCCACCACATTGTCGGCGCCGGGTTCACAGAATGCGCGGAAGAGCAGGTCGATGGGTTCATCGCTGCCGTTGCCGAGAAAGATGTGGTCTGACGAAATCTTCTTTATTTGGCTAAGCTGGTTTTTCAATGCCAGCTGCCGCGGATCCGGATACCTGTTGTAAGGGGCATTGAACGGATTTTCGTTGGCATCCAGAAAAACCGACGCCTCGCCGGTGAACTCATCGCGGGCGCTGGAGTACGGCTGTAAAGATTTAATGTTCTCTCGGATAATATCTTGTAGATTGAAATTCATGGTATATCATTATATTAATGTGAAAATTGGGAAATGTGAAAATGTGGAAATGAAGAACGCCGCGGCGTTGATTGACTAATTTTTTTGATTGAATATTTACTTAAATTTTGCATCTTCTCTTCCCTAATATTCACATTTTCACATTTCCCAATTTTCACATTAGTTCTTAATTCTAAGGGTCACGGCATTCCTGTGCGCCTGCAGCAGTTCGGCTTCGGCCATAATTTCGATGACCGGTCCCAGGTGTTGTAACCCCTCTTTGGTGATCTCCTGGTAAGTGATTTTTTTACAAAAGCTGTCCAAGTTCAATCCGCTGACAGAGCGTGCCCATCCGTTGGTGGGCAGTGTGTGGTTGGTGCCGGAGGCGTAATCTCCGGCGCTTTCCGGTGTATAATGGCCGATAAATACTGAGCCCGCGTTGGTAACTTTTTCAGCCAGGGCAGGGGCGTCATCGGTTTGGATGATCAAGTGCTCGGGTGCGTATTCATTTACAAATTCCAGGACCATCTCTATCGATTCCAGAAGCAGCATCCTGCTGTGGCCGAGCGCTGCCGTGGCTGTCTCCTTCCGGGGAAGTCGTTCCAACTGGAGTGCAAGCTCGGCCGAAACCTTTTCGAGTATCGATTCATCGGTTGTGATGAAAAGTACCTGACTGTCGGGGCCATGTTCGGCTTGGGACAACAGATCGGAAGCCACAAAAGCCGGATTGGCCGAGCTGTCTGCGATGACTGCCAACTCGGAAGGACCTGCAGGCATGTCGATGGTGCAGGTGTTCAGTGAGACATATTGCTTGGCAGCCGTGACCCAGGAGTTGCCAGGACCGAAAATCTTATGGACTTTCGGCACTGTTTCGGTGCCATAAGCCATCGCCCCAATGGCCTGAATTCCGCCAATCTTGAACACCCTCCTTACATTGCAAAGTCTTGCCGCAAATAGAATGGCGGGATGGATCTTTCCGGTCGGACTGGGTGGAGTGCAAAGGACCACCTCTTTGCATCCGGCAATCATGGCAGGCAAGGCGAGCATGAGCACCGTTGAAAAAAGCGGCGCAGAGCCTCCCGGAATATAGAGTCCAACCTTTTCGATCGGCATAATTCTCTGCCAGCAGATGACGCCCGGTTGGGTTTCAATCTTTTTTACAGTTGTTTTCTGCGCCTCGTGAAAGGCACGGATATTGTGTGCTGCGGTTTGGATCGCAATTGCAAGGTTTTCGTCAATTTCTCTCTCCGCATGTGCTAATTCGAGATCTGAAACCTGGAATTGATCCAGTTCGGTTTTATCAAATTTGGCGGTAAATTCCCTTACCGCTGCATCGCCCCGGGTGCGAATATTTTCCATGACCTCTTCCACTACAGGGAATTTGGCTGAATAGTCTGCAGTGGCCCTGGCGGTTAGCCGGTCCCAACTCTCTCTGGGCGGATAGCGATAGGTTTGCATGGTGATATTTAGAAGATCATTTTCTCGATCGGTAATACAAGGATCCCCTCGGCCCCATTTCTTTTCAGGTTACCAATGACCTCCCAAAATTCACATTCAGCGATGACAGAGTGCAACGAACTCCATCCCGGTTTGGCCAGAGGCATCAGTGTGGGTGAAGTCATTCCCGGGAGTACCTTGATGATCTGCTCCAGTTTTTCGTTGGGGGCATTCAAAAGGATGTATTTCTTCCCTTTGCCGTTTTCGACCGATTCGATTCGAAAGATCAGTTCATCCAGGATGGCTTGCTTCTCTTTGGAAATTTTTGGGTCGGCAATCATGACGGCTTCAGATTTCATCACCACCTGCACCTCCTTCAGCCTGTTGCTGAC
>JBBIUJ010000358.1:0-4290 GCA_037440345.1 Prolixibacter sp. | reverse complement strand
CAGTTTTGAAAAGGGTACGGCTGGTTTTGATCTGCTGACAGGCAAGCCAACCACAGGAAGCTGGGTCGAATTTGCAGGAAAGGCATTGGCCGAGCCTCCCGTTTTGGGTGTCAGTGAAAAAGGGGGAGGAGAGATCGTAACCACCATGCCTGGAATGGTCATGACCATCGATCGCGAATCGTTTACCAAAGGGCAGGGAAACAGCTTTCACCGGCTATATGCCCCCGCCTCCGCGCACACCACCCAGCGGGAAGGCCGGAGTTGCAAATCGTGCCACAACGATCCGCTGGCCATCGGCTTTGGAAGGGGTAATCTCTATTTTGAAGCGGGGAAATGGCGATTTCAATCCCGGTTCGAAGCCAACAAAGTGGATGGCCTGCCCGAAGACGCGTGGACCGGTTTTCTGCAGGAGGCCAAACAGCCAAACTCGACACGATCCGATCTGAGGCCTTTTACGGTAAAAGAGCAGAAGCGAATTCTCCAGGTCGGAAGCTGCCTCACTTGCCACGATGAAAAGTCGAAAGTGATGGTGCAAGCGTTGCAAAACTTTGAACTGACACTATCCAAAAGAAGTAGTAAATGCTTGAACGGTGAAATTGACAACTGACAATTGATAGTTGACAATGAGGTATCTTGGAGAAGGCAAGAGTGATAAGAAACAAGTGGGTTGTTATACTTTTTCATTTTGTGTCCTTCGAGCATACTTTGAGTTCCTTCGTGGTGAAATTTTTATTGTTCCCTAAACAGAAAGATGGCTGGAAAAGATTAATTTTAGCATTTACAGATTTTCTGAATCCGATGGATCAAAATATTGAAACAAAGAGTTTAAGCCATTGTTCAGCATTCGAATTCGACAAAAGCTGGTATGAATTGCTGACTGAATCTGAGAAGTCGCTGATCGACGAAAACTCGGTCAGCATCGGTTTCAAGAAAGGAGAGACCGTCTGCAAGCTGGGGGCCTTTGCTTCGCACATCTATTTTCTGGAAGAGGGGCTGGTAAAAGTTTATTTGGAGGAGAAGAACAACAACCTGATCCTTATGCTCTCCACCAAAAACAACCTGCTCGGATTGGCTGCCGTTTACGACGGGAACAACAAGATGCCCTATTCCATCTCAACCTACACAGATTCGAAGTTGCGGATGATTGATATTCAGGTCTTCAGACAATTGCTGAAACAGAATTCTAATTTCGCTTACCACATCATCAACCTTCTGAACGAGAGTACGGCCCAGATCTATGGCCGCTTCTATTCGCTCACGCAGAAGCAACTCCATGGCCGGCTGGCCGATATCCTGCTCTGTTTGTCGAGCAAGATTTTCAAAAGCAAATTGTTCGACTTGCCACTGTCGCGGGCCGATCTGGGCGACCTGACGGGGATGTCGACCGAAAGCGTTATCCGTATGATGAACGAATTCAAGAAGGATGGGCTGATCGACATGGAGTGCAAGAAGATTGAGTTGCTGGATGTCGCCAGGCTGGAGCGGATCAGCGAATTCGGGTAAAGTGCATCGGTTCTCGCAAAGGGCGCAAAGTAGGACGCAGAGGACGCAAAGGAATCATAAAGAAAATTCGGTCCCAGGTTTAGCCCTGTACGTTTTTCACATATTCTTACACAATGGGCCTGGCATCTTCCAGGTCAAGGTCGGAGATCATCACCCTCACCGAACCCTCCTCGCCCGGAAGGTTCCAGCCGGGATTGTAGGTCGCCCGGGCATGTTCGAGCACAAAGGCTTCAATGCCTGCATCTTCAAGCATGCTTTTGACCATCCCTGCTTGCCAGGCGGTGCCGGTAAAGACGACGACAGGGTTGATTTCGGGTTCCGGTTGCATAACCTTCAGTTCAGTGATTTAAGATTGTCCATTGCGTCAGGAACAAACTGATGGATCCCTTTCAGCATGGCGCAATCCTCCAGTTTTTCACATTCGGCACAGGTCTGAAATCCTTTGGATTTGACACATTTCCTTATTTCGCATTCCGAGCAGTGCGCAAACTTCACGCCGGGCTCCCTGCAACCCGTACAATTGATCATTTCCAGGGTAATGCCGGCATCGAATTGAACGCTCCAGGTTTCCGCCGTTTTGGCGCGCAATTCATTGTCATCTGCCATTGTTGCAATTCTTGCATCGCAACTGGCACAATTCAGCCCACAACATGCAATAATTTTTTCCATGGTTATAAGTTTAATAGATAAAGTTAATTATTTAGCGCAAGAATGCGGAGAATAAGAGAAGTATTCGCCGCAAATATTTTGGTGGAAGCGCATTCTTGCAGAGGAGCAGTTAAGCATTTAGTTTTCATTGTAAAGTTTTGCCAACATTTTGTCAAGCTCATTCTCGGTTTCAATGCTATACCCCATCCATCGTCCGACTATTTTACCTTCTTTGTTAATTAATATTTGCACTGGAATGGCTTGGACAAAATAATTTTCATAAATGTCGTCTTTGGTAAAAAAATCAGGACCTTCTGCAAATCTTTCTGCAACCGGGACATGATGCCAACTTTCAGTACTATCTTGTTTTATTGCAGCTATCCATGCTTTTTTATTAAAATCCTGAGTGACTGCGATTATTTCGAATCCTTTTGAATGATACTTTTTAAAAACATTCTTCAAATGAGGAAACGCAGCCCTGCAAGGGCCACACCAACTTGCCCAAAAATCAATTAAGACAACATTTTTCCCCTTAAATTCGGAATATGTTACCCGATGATTGTTTACATCGGTGGCTATAAAATCCGGAGCATTTGCCCCGATACAGCTATTATCCTTTTTAATAATATCTCGCTTTATTGCGTTGCCTTCTCTGCTATTTTGAATGGCTAGATCCAACTTGTTGAATATTGACTTTAGTGAATCATTGGAAATTATTTCATTTTTGTCGAAAGCAAATAGTAAATCAAGAGAAACGAATGATTTTGGATGTGATCGGATAAATTTGACATCGATTATGTTTAGCTGATCAAATAACTGAGACATTTGATCAACATTATCCTCCAAGATTTTATTTAATTTCCCCAATATCCCTTCATCTTTTATCCCATTTATACTATCGCGAAGAGATTTTTTTTCAGAATACAATATTTCTATAAGTTTATTTATCTGTTCCTTCTGATGGATTAATTCTTGCTGTTCCTCAGTCGTTTTGGAACCGGTTATTTTAAATTCTTTGAATTTATCCACTGTGAGGACAATATTCATAACACCAGGCTCCAAATAGAAAGATGTTCTGTTTAAGTCATTTCCGCCGTTAATATCGGCTACGGTAGGTCCAATGATATTTCCCTTGAATATAAACGCTCCGTTCACTATTGAAACAGTATCCTTCATATTTTTTGACTGACTTTGATATCGCAATACAATCTTCCCTGAATCTTTCCCGATTATTTTCCCATTCAAAGTGAAGGGTCTAGCGTCCATGGTTGATTGTGAGAATGCAGTAAAAATCAGAATCGAGAAAAGTAAAGTTGTCGCAAAAGTTTTTTTCATTGGTGTTTTTTATTTTAAGGTTTGTTTAAGTTCATTCATCATTTGAAGCGAAATTATTATGCTTTATTAAGTTTCCCCAGCTAATGAGAGTAAGCAATTAAACCCCTTCAACTTTATAAGAGGCTATCATTAAAAGTTCACAAAACACAGAAACTGTGAAGAAGTACCAGTTACTTTTGTAGTTTAATTTCAAGATATAACTGCCTCTCCATATTATAAATAGTAACGGTAATATTACAGAAATAGCAATAGTATATTTACCTAATCCCATCATTATTGAAATTTTTGGTTCATCCTGGTTACTGAATTCTCCAAAAACCAAAGAGAAGAACCTGCAGAAAAATTGCAAAAAGAGAAAGGGATAAGCCCATATTGTTTTGTAAAACTTAATGATCAGTAAAATTACCAGTGCCAACAAAATTGTATAAAGCTGTCCGCCCAAGACAACCCATAACCGATGATTCGATTCAATGTAATGTCCGCCTTGTGGTGAAACATTGTTCAAGCTATAAGTCATATTGTTTCCCAGAAGTTCTCCAATTGTCCAATGAACAAATTCGTGAAATGGATTTGATAAATTTACATAATTATTTTTAATGCGAATATAGGTTTTTGAAATTTATTTCTGTAACGTGCAGGCTGTTACGCAGGTGCAGGAATTATTGGGCTTTTGATGGGAAGTTTTGGGATCAAATGCGTCGCATGGGTGCAAAAGGCTAACGGAAGCTGGAAGAGCCGCCCGGCCGGGCGGCTGTACAAATGGCAGCGGGGGAAAATTGGTAGACGTCCGGCCGGACGTCTCTA
>JBBIUJ010000357.1:0-4309 GCA_037440345.1 Prolixibacter sp. | reverse complement strand
TAACAACCTCCTCAATTCTGGCAGGGTGAATTCTACCATCCGTGACCAACTGGTGAAGGGCAAGTCGTGCAATTTCGCGCCTTACCGGATCAAAACCCGAAAGAACAATGGCTTCAGGGGTATCGTCAACAATAATTTCTACTCCTGTGGCTGCCTCGAGGGCACGGATATTACGACCTTCCCGACCAATGATACGTCCCTTAATCTCATCACTTTCGATGTGAAAAACTGTAACAGCATTCTCAATGGCCGTTTCTGAGGCTACGCGCTGAATGGACTTAACGATGATCTTCTTGGCCTCTTTGTTAGCATTCATTTTGGCCTCATCCATGATCTCCTGGATGTATGACATTGCCTCAGTTTTGGCTTCGTTTTTCAATGAATCAATCAGTTGGGTCTTTGCCTCGTCAGCAGAAATACCGGACATCGCTTCCAACTGGTCGATCTGCTTTTTGTGAAGACGTTCAAGCTCTTCATTTTTTTGTTCAATCAATTCCAATTGAACGGTAAGATTGTCCCGCAACGCTTCAGATTCCTGTTTGGCAATTTCAGATTCCTTGATTTTACGCTGAAGTTCTTCTTTTCGCTGCAGATGAATAGCCTCCCTTTGTTTTAATTTATTTTCCGCACCAATAATCCGTTGGTTACGTTCGTTTATGTACAAATCGTGATCCGCCTTGAGTTGAATAAATTTTTCTTTGGCCTGAATGGCCTTCTTTTCTTTGATAATCTCAGATTGAACTTCAGCCTCTTTCAGCAAATTCCGTCTTTTAGCCTGAAGCACGATATCCCATAAAAAATAGGATCCAGCTCCTCCAGCCAGAACAGCCACCAGGCCTACTATAATTATTGTACCCATATTGATAGTTTATTAAATTAAAAAAACCGCAACCTTAATCTCTTTAATAGGTAACAAACCTATGAAAGAGAACAAGATGCGGTAAAAATATTTGACTAAATTATATTGTCTTTTCCTTCTCCAGAAATTCTGCCAAAAAGTCGTTCATACGTTCCAATTCCTCAACGATTGGCGAATATTCAACCTGTTTCTCGCTGTCAAATTTTTGTATCACAAACTGTAAAGTTGCCATCGCCAGACAATCCTGAATGTCTTTTGACGGATATCTCTGTTTGTATTGAACTACTTTATCGTTGATAATCTTCGCTGCCTTCCGGATGTTTTCCTCCTCTTTTCTATCTATCCGAAGCGGATACAGTCTATCGGCTATATTGATATTGATCGATAGTTTATCATCCATAGCAGGCGGATTACTTATTTAAAAGTGAAATACATTTATCAATTTCCCGCACCAATCTATTTATCTTAATTTTAGCTTCGTGCGAATCTTCATTCGCTCCGGCTAAAGATTTAGCAAACTTCAAATCCTCTAATTTCTTGGTCACATCCCGATTGGAAATGGTCAATAAATTGATTTGCTCATCCAGTCGCTTATTCTCTTCTCTGAGTAAATGATGCTCGGCTTTCATCTTTTGATGCATGCCTATCATCTGGTCGAGTCTTTCTTTAAATTCTCGTAATAAAAGAGTTTCGCGCTCTGTCATGTTCAAGGATTACTGTCACAAAGTTAACATTAAATTCAATATACCAAAATATTAACCCCTCCAATATCGCTGTTTGAGGCAAAGTTTGCTACTTTAGCCACATTGATCTCAGTTTAAAACATGTATAGATTTTCGATAGCAATTACACTCCTATTTTTAGTGTTAATAGGAGTAAAAGGTCAGACAAAGAAAGAGTTGGGTTACATAATCCCCTTAAAAATCCCGATTTCTTTCTCAGGAGGCTTTGGGGAATTGAGAAGAAATCATTTTCATACCGGTTTGGATTTTCGTACTGCAGGTCAAATTGGATTGCCCGTTTTCGCGGTCAAGGAGGGTTCAATCGTAAGGGTATCGGTCTCGCCATCGGGATATGGTCATGCGCTCTATTTATTGCATCCCGACGGTCATACGACGGTTTATGGACATCTCTCTCGTTTTGGTCCCAAAATTGAATCCTATGTGATTGAGGAGCAATATCGCCAGCGGCAATTTGCTGTTGATCTAACAATTCCGGCAGGATTATTATCCTTTAAAAAGGGAGATATCATTGCATACTCGGGCAATAGCGGCAGTTCTGGCGGACCCCATCTTCATTTCGAGATCAGGGATACCCAATCAGAAAAACCACAAAACCCTCTTTTTTATCTTTCTGCGATTCCCAACAAAAGTGCACCAAGGATAACATCACTTTACCTATATCCGCTCAGCTCCAAAAGTTCTGTTAACAAAAGCGGTAAAAAACTGCGAATCGAAACAATATCAAAAGGAAAAACCAGTACCCTGAAAAATAATCAGCCAATCGAAGTCTTCGGAGACATTGGATTGGGGTTTCAAGCCGATAATGATTACAATGGAACAGGCCTTAAATGCGGAATCTATTCAGTAGAAATGTTTTTGGATCAGGCGCCTGCCTTTTCCTTCAAATTGGACCATCTTGCCTTTGACCAGGGACGATATATCAACAGCCATATCGATTTTGAGGAGCTAATCAAAAACAAAAGATGGATTCAGCGGTTGTATCTTCAGCCCGGCAACAAAATGGATATTTACCAAACCGATTCAAACAGGGGTATCCTAAAGCTTTCAGACAGTAAAATTCATACGGTCAAAATAGTTGTGGCCGATGTATTTGGAAATTCAAATGTACTTTTATTCAAATTGTTATCTAAAAAAATTCAGCTTCCGGAACCGAAACAAAATGAAACAAAATTATTCAGTTATGATCGGCCAAACCTATTCGAAAATGATGAGGTGAAGGTTCAGGTTCCTGAAGGTGCGCTCTATGATATCCTTCCATTTGTATATCATTCCATACCAAAAACAGAAAAGTACTTCTCTAAAATTCATGGCATACATTACCCTTATGTTCCTGTGCACAAACCGTATATATTGTCAATAAAGACAAATGGGATTCCAACAAACCTGCAAAATAAGGCCCTTATGGTTCTTGTTGAACCCAAAGGCGGTATGTCTGCGGTAGGTGGTAAGTTTGTAAATGGCTGGGTGACAGCTTCTCCTCGGTTTTTTGGTGATTTTGCTGTCGTTTTGGACACCATTCCACCAAAGATACTGGCTGTTGGTATTAAAAATAACAAGACATTGCTCAATCAGCAAAAGATAGAATTTAAGATCACGGATAACTTATCAGGAATATCCACCTACGAAGGTGAAATTGACGGGAACTGGGCGCTCTTCGAATATGATGCAAAAACTGCTTCACTGGTATATATCATTGACAAGAAAAGGATTGTTTTGGGCAAGTTGCACAAACTTCAACTTGCGGTAAAAGATGAAAGAAACAACTCGGCTGTTTACAAGGCCAATTTTTACCTTTAAAACTTGTAGGGATATGATAAAACTCATTAAAAAAAAGCCTTTTACAGAAAATCACTTCCGAATTGAATGAACATATTCTTTATTTTTGTCGGAATTGAATTTCAATTGGGTAAATGTCTTTCAGTTTTCAGTCCATTTTTAACAGAATGGTCTACCCTCAGGCTGAAGGATGGTTACAAAGGCATTATTTACAATCAATAATTTAATGGTATGAGAAAATTCGGAATATTTATTGCATTAATTTTCAGTATTATACAAGTAAATCAGGTAAATGGTTGTACCAATTTTTTGATTACCAAAGGGGCAACCATCAATGGAACACCGATGATAACCTATGCGGCCGACTCGCATACGCTTTATGGAGAGCTGTATTTCTGGCCTGCTGCCAATTACAAACTGGGAACCATGGTTGATGTGAATGAATGGGATACCGGTAAGTTTTTAGGAAAGATACCGCAGGTTGCCCATACTTATCAGGTCGTAGGCAACATGAATGAGCATCAGTTAGCAATTGGCGAAACAACTTATGGCGGCAGAAAAGAGCTTGCTTCACAGGCAGGTGCAATTGTTGATTACGGTAGTCTGATTTATATGACCTTGCAACGTGCCAAGAGCGCCAGGGAAGCCATAAAAGTGATGACTGATATGGTAAAAGATTATGGGTATGCCTCCAGCGGGGAGTCTTTTTCGATTGCCGATAAAGAAGAAGTTTGGATTCTTGAAATGATTGGAAAGGGTGATGGTCAGAAGGGTGCAGTATGGGTCGCCTTAAAAATACCGGACGGATACATTTCAGGGCATGCCAATCAGGCCAGGATTACCCAATTTCCTAAGGATAATCCAAACGAATGCCTTTTCTCCCCGGATGTAATCACTTTTGCAAGGGAAAAGGGATGGTTCAAAGGTACCG
>JBBIUJ010000356.1:0-4315 GCA_037440345.1 Prolixibacter sp. | reverse complement strand
CGAAGGGGATGCCTGATGGACTAGGACGACTGGGATGAATGGGAAAATATAAATTGAGTAACAGCAAACCTTAAAAACGATAATAATCGTGTTCGGATCAATTTTTTTGCTTCCAATCAGGATAATATAAATCTTATTTTTATAATTAATCTTAGTAGTAAGGTGAATGTAAGGAGATCAGTATCTTATTTAGGTTCATTTCGTAATAAGATAATAAGATTAGGCTTCAGTTTAATTCGTAGTTCTACTAAGATAATAAATTGAAAATAAGGTTTATATTATCAAAATTTCATTCATTTGTCGATGACTTATTGTCCTGCTTAGTCCCGATTGTCCTGATGGTCAAAACCAAAATAAAATTCAAAAATGAGAAAAGCAGCATTATTTATTTTCACCATAATCGCCCTGGCCTCCTGCCAGACGGCACCCAAAAAACCATCGGAGAAGATTGTCTTTGCCAGCATCCTGCCGCTTCAATATTTTACCGACCAGATCACCGGCAATCTCTACAATACCGTCGTGATGGTCCCACCGGGTGTTGGTCCCGAAACCTACAATCCCACACCCCGGCAGATGGGCGAAATGGCCAAAGCAGGCGCCTATTTTGCCAACGGGTTCCTCGGTTTCGAAGATGCTTTCCTCGAAAACTTTAAATCAATCAATCCCGACCTCGCATTTATCAATACCTCCACCGGGGTGGAACTGATTCGTGCTGCCGGTCACGATCACGGAGATCATCAGCACGAAAAGGGGGTAGATCCCCATACCTGGTCATCCCCGGATGGCGCCAGGATTATTGCCAAAAACATCTTCGACGGAATGGTGAAAATTGATCCTGCCAACAAAGCCAAATTTCAGGAAAACTTCGACCGGTTGTTGACAAAAATCGACAGTGTCGACAAGGTCGTAAAGACGATTCTGACAAACATTCCCTCCCGGAAATTCATGGTCTTTCACCCGGCCCTGGGCTACTTTGCCCGGCAGTATGGCCTCGAACAGCTCTCCATCGAATTTGAAGGGAAAATTCCTACCCCAAAGCACATTCAAGGTATTGTAGAAGAAGCCAAAGTGCAGAATATCAAATACATCATGATACAGCGGGAGTTTGATGTGGAGAATGCCGAGATCATCGCCAATGAAACCGGCAGCAAGGTGATCCAGATCGATCCGCTGGCCTACGACTGGCCCGGAGAGATGATCTCACTTGCCCGCAAAATGGCCGCTGCGAAATAGCCACGAATTAGAATGAATGGCAACGGGAAATAATGGGAAAAGATAGCACTAAGAAGCTGATTAAATTTCTTACACAGAGAATTTATGACTCCATAATTAAACTAAAACTGGCTTGAAATTCTCGCTTTAGTTAAAATACGCTTGAGGAAACAACGAGTTACACAGAGAGAAAAATCGCTTGCGATTTTCCAACTCTGTGTAACTCCGGGGTTTCTCCTATGAAAACACCTAATTGCAGAAATTTCTTAAATTCCTATACTTTCGATTAATAGACAATTATTCTCTGTGTAATATTTTTAAACAGTCTCTAAAAGTTACCGTAAAAAGTAAAAAAAGAAGGTTGATTATGAGTATTTTATAATTTGTAAAGCGCGAAGCGTCAACCAACAAATTCCTTTGAGACAAAAAGCTGTCTGAGCGAAGCCGAAGGCGGAGTGAGTTCTTTTTGTCAAGTCTTTTTTGGTTACTTTTTGTGACGACAAAAAGTGACAAAGAAATGAAAGCAACATTACGACACTCACAGCAAGACAATGAACGAAACTAGTATGCACAGTTACCAACAAATGCAACAAAGCCAAAGTGGTGTTAGTGGAAAACCATCCGGCACCCGCTTTTGCTAAATTGTCCTGGCGGACGCTTTCCTAGCTCGCATACCGCTTCTGTTCCTGGCCTCAGACCGATTAAATGAATGCTAATATTTTTATTCAACACAGTAATACAGCCTCATACATCATTGTCAATTGTCAATTGTCAATTGTCAATTTTCAATTACTTAGTTGTAAATTTGCCTAACTATGATGTTCGAAAATCTCACCTACATGGTTCCTTTGATCGAAATCCGCCACCTCACGGTAGGGTATGAGGAGAACATTATCCTTTCGGATGTCTCCCTGACCATCCACGACAAGGATTTCATCGGCGTGATCGGTCCCAACGGAGGCGGTAAAACCACGCTGCTCAAGGCCATTCTCGGACTCTTGCCGCCATTTAGGGGAGAGGTGGTCTTTCACGATTGCATGACCGAAGGGAACCACCACCGCATCGGATACCTGCCGCAAATCAACAACATCGACCGCAAATTTCCGATCTCTGTCTCCGAAGTAGTGAAATCCGGACTGATGTCCAAAAAAAGGATCATCAAAAAATACGCTCAAAAGGACCTGGAATATGCCGGCGAGTTGATGAACGAAATGGGCATCTACGAGATCCGCAACAAAGCGATTGGCGAACTCTCCGGCGGACAGATCCAGCGAACCCTGCTCTGCCGGGCCCTGGTGAATCAGCCCAAGCTACTTGTCCTGGATGAACCCAACACCTATGTCGACAACCGTTTTGAGCGGGAGCTCTACGAAAAGCTGCGAAGGTTCAACGAAAACATCGCCATCCTGCTGGTCTCCCACGATATCGGGACCATCTCTACCTATGTGAAATCGATCGCCTGTGTAAACCACTCGCTTCATTACCATCCCGGGAACAAAATTACCCCCGAACTGATGGAGGCCTACGAGTGCCCGATTCAGATCATCACACACGGGAAAATTCCCCACACCGTTTTACACCAACACGAATCATGATGGAAAACCTGATGTCACTGCTGGCGATGAACTTCTTCCGCAACGCGCTGATTGCCTCGCTTTTGGCCAGCATTACCTGCGGTATCATAGGGACCTACATCGTGTCGCGCCGGATCGTCTTCATCAGCGGCGGTATCACCCACGCCTCTTTTGGTGGAATCGGCATGGGCTATTACCTGGGATTTGATCCGATTTTGGGCGCCGTTATGTTTGGAATATTCTCGGCCCTGGGAATCGAATTCTTTACCAGGAAGGCCGATCTCCGCGAAGACTCGGCCATCGCCATGCTCTGGGCCCTGGGAATGGCCCTTGGGATCATTTTTATCTTCCTCACACCCGGATATGCCCCTAACCTGATGAGTTACCTCTTCGGGAACATCCTCACGGTCTCGCTCACCGATATTCTTTTCCTTACGCTCCTTACTCTTGGTATCGGTGCCTTCTTTATCCTCTTCTACCGCATGATCCTATTCATCTCATTTGATGAGGAGTATGCCCTTACCAACAATACACCGGTCAGGCTTTTCAATATGATCCTGATCTGCCTGGTGGCGCTTACCATTGTGCTCAATATCAGGGTAGTTGGAATCATCCTGGTGATGTCGCTGCTCACCATTCCGCAGGCCATCTCCAATCTTTTTACCCGTTATTTTCACAAGATGATCTTCCTTTCCATCTTCTTTGGGTTCGTGGGCTCCATCTCCGGATTGGTCTTTTCCTATGTGTACGATATCCCCTCCGGCGCCGCCATCATCTTCGCCCTGGTGCTGATGTACGGCATAGCCAAACTTTTTTTCCTTACCAGGAAAGCCATAAGCAATAAACGGCACGCTCTATAATTTGCACCAGTCATCCAGGAGCATCTTTAACACCCCCCGGCCCTTCGACTTTGCTCAATATACCACTTCACCCGAGGGGCCAGGGATCCGAAAAGTTATCCATATTCATTTTGCACAACTTTTCTGAGTTGTGCCTTTCCGTCCGAAACCAGGCTATCGCTATTTTTGATTTGCTACCGCGGACGGTGTTCTATTGTCATTCACAAACCCCGGGTTCCGCTCCGCTCCACCCAGGGCTACAAATATGCCGCCACGATGTGGCTGAATTCGTAGGAAAGATGCAAAGTGGTCAAAAAAACTGGCGGTTCCAATTTCCACATTTCCCAATTTTCACATCATCAAATCAGCACATCCTCTTGTCCCTTAGTCCCTCAGTCATCCCAGTCATCCCAGTCATCCCCGTCGTCCTAGTCGTCCCAGTCGTCCCAGTCGTCCACTCGTCCCCTTCTTTCCGTCATCTCCCTCTATTCTTCTGATTCTCCCTGATCTGCTCCAACTCTCCCTTCTTCTTGTATTGGTCAAGTCCGAAGTAGGTTGTTTTGGCAGCCAAAACCGCATCCTGACTGCTTTTTGACAATTTGTTGAAGGTCGCTGCCTCCATCAGGTTGTCGATGTACTGTCCGCCAACCCACGAGGCCAGGTCGATGATGCTTTTTTGGTAGTCGCCAT
>JBBIUJ010000355.1:0-4326 GCA_037440345.1 Prolixibacter sp. | reverse complement strand
ATTGACCCGTGGTGTAATTGGCAACACGTCTGATTTTGGTTCAGAAGAGTCCAAGTTCGAGCCTTGGCGGGTCAACAAGTAAATCAATCACTTACAATTTTGTTTTGTAAGTGATTTTTTTTGCTGCTAGGGTGGTTGCTAGGAATCTTATTGAGAAATACTCAGATTAAGTCGTAACCAATACATATAACTTTATTTGCCAAGATATTAAATCTCCCACAGCCCTTTCATTTGTTCGCAATAATTACGGCCGGAAACCAGTTTGGTTTGATTGACATCATCCAATTTGAGGATATACCGGCTCCCAAAATGCTTATTGATCTCTTTTATTCTTATTTTGTTGACCAACAATGATCGGTGAATTCGCAGAAAGGTGACTTCCAATTTTTCTTCGAGGCTTTTGAGCGAAAAATCACACAAATAAGATCTCCCGTCTTTGGTAAAAATATTGACATACTTCTCTTCTGCAAGAAAGTATGAGATCTCTTCAATGCGTAAAAATAACATCCGGTCACCCATTTTGACAGGAATACTTGTAATCTCTTTTTTGGGAGTTTTGTTTAGGTAACCTTCAACGAACTTCAATAACTCATTTTTATCGGAATGATTCTTCAGACAATCCAGTTTTTCAATAGATTTCTGGATGCGCTCAGCCTTAATTGGTTTTACTATGTAATCAATGCAGTTTGTCTCAAATGCCTTGAGTGCAAACTCATCGTAGGCTGTGCAAAAAACTACTACTGGCAAATGGCTGGCTTGTTGTAACACTTCGAATCCATTGAGCCCGGGCATTTGAATATCAAGAAACAGGAGATCCGGCTTCAAGGTGTCAATCATATCACGGCACTGAACACCATTCTCAGCTTCCCCAATAACCTCTATTTGAGCGGCATGTACTGCCAGCAATCTTTTTAGGCGATCGCGCGCAGGCTGCTCATCATCGGCTATCAGCGTACGGTATCTGGAGATAGTTGAATTCATATAAATTCTTTTGACTTCTATAAAGGTAACCGAATTTCAACGTACTTTGCCTTATCGTTTACCCAATTAATGGATGCTTTTTCACCGTACTGCAATGAGATTCTCTCCTGTGTATTGCGGATTCCGAAGCCGGTAAGCGGCTCATCAGGAAATGAAGGGCCGTTATCATAAACCCTTATTTGCAGGTAGTTTCCTTGTTTTTGTAAAGAAATCTTAATATTACCTTTTTCAGTAATCTTTGATAAACCGTGTTTGATGGCATTCTCCACCAAGGGTTGAATCAGCAATTGAGGAATCTGAATTTCCAAGAATTCCGACGGACAATCAATTTCAAAATTTAGCCGGTCACCAAAACGTACTTTTTCAATTTCGAGATAGGTGCGTGTAGCGTTGAGTTCTTCCGAAATTGAGTTCAGCTGTTTCTGATCACGATTGATGGCATATTTGAAAAAGTCGGATAGCGCCAACGCCATCTGCTCCGTCTTTTGTGCATCAGTAGATGCCAGGCTCGCGATAGAATTCAGTGCATTATACAAAAAATGCGGATTAATTTTTGCCCTGAGCGACTGCAATTCGGCCTGTTTTTGAAGCTCGTTCATTTGGACGATTTCTAGATCCTTTTTGCGAATGATGTTGTCGGATTGGATGGCCAAATAAATGTACAATGCCCTTCCGATTCCGGCAACCAAGGTAAAGCTATTTGCCGATGAACTAACCATAAAAAGATAACTTGCCTGAAATCTGAAGGCGCCTTCCAATCTGATCAGGAAAAGGATGACCACCATCAAAAGGGTCGTCAACCAGGGAACCAGGATTTTGAGCAAGATATTTTCTTTCCCTTTCAGGAGAGCCCGTTCAATGATGAAAATGATCAATATAGATGCGGTCCCAAATATCAATGAACCGAAAATCGTTAATGCAGTGACAACCGTAAGAGTTTCACTTCTGGGTAAATAAATGTAGGCAAAAATCACATAGATGACATTGTTGATAATAAAAGCCAAAACAACCAGCATACCCTGCTTCACAAAAGGAATAAATTGGTAACGATGGTTTTTGAACTTCCCTTTTCCAACGAAAAATATGAGCAGGGAGAGAGATAAAAAGAAGGAAAGATAAACCAGGAAGCTACTGATCTCAGTTTTCCACTTAAAATTAATTGACGAATTACGATTATTGAATTGATTCTTGACCTCGGTGGAATATATCTTTTCAATTATTTTAAAGTCAACAGGATGGAATGTAATATTTTCCGGTTTGCCTTCAGTAAAGACTGAACCTGGAACTGGTGTCGCTCCCCATTGCTGATCTTTAAAAACAACCAGCGATCGAAGAATATAGTAGTAAATGATTTTTCTTCGCTCGTCAAATTTCATTTCATCAGGCAGATTTAAAATAATGGTTCTTTTGACAATCTCGCTCCCATTGTTGTTCTGAGATCCAATTATTTTATTCATTTCCTTTTCCCTTCCCGGAATATTCATTTCCACAACGAGATTTGAAGTTCCATAGGGAACAAGTTCTACACTCCGAACCTTTACCACTGATTTAAGTTTACCGACCAATTCATTGAAAATCAAGGAATCCTCTTTTGAAGGGTATCCTTCCAGCAAAATCCTAATATTTGAATGATACCTTCTGGGAATAAAGTAATCTAATAATCTTGATTTGATCTGATCCTTAGCCAAAGAGTCCAGATTTGCACCTAAATCTTCACCGAACGAGAACAGGAAACCAGAGAGCAGGAACAGAAGCAATAAAGATCGTTTCATTTAAGTTGGTTTTAAAGTTCAGGCAAAGCAAATCATTAAGGACTAAGCTAACCAGAAAAATCCGACAAACTGCATGAATGTTAGGATAAACTGCACAATAACAGATCCGCACCAATTTGATTAATCTATCTTTGTTTAGGTGGAAGCGCCGGTTAAAATGATCCCTCTGTTCCATTTATTGCGACCGTTTCATAATTGGTTCAAATTTAACAGTTTAAACCAACATAGATGATTCAATGTTCCCCGGCGTAGGGTGATTCTTTACTCCGGTGCATGCAGTGAACCACTTAAAACAGTTTTTTTTAAATTCCCGGCAAATTGATCCCTGTAATCTTCCTGTAAAGGTCCAGTGCATAAAGATCTGTCATCCCGGATACGAAATCGACAATGGTCTGTAATTGTTCGTACAAATCTTCGCTGCGAAGATGGTATTGCTGAGGAATGATCGACAGCAGTTTTTCTGAGAGCGAATCTGTCGGATCAAGAATGGCCGGAGTAAACTCCTCCAACAATGTTCCCAGAATTTTGTATCCGGCAATTTCGATTTGAATGACAGCAGGATCCTTGTAAATTTTTGATACAGAAATCCTTTTGATCTCAGCCATGGCTTCTTTTGAGCTGCCTTCCAGCATTTTCAGGAGCGAGGAGGTTGATTCACCCCGAAGAATCCGATCCATGTTTTTCAGGAAGATGGCTGCACACTCCTTGACCAGCTTTCCGATTACCATCGCACGAAGATATCCAACCCGCTCGTTCCTATCCTGGACTATCCTGAGATTATCGGAGATAATGGACAAGGTATTCTTATCTTCTGCCAGGTCAAAAAAGGCCAAAAGCATCTGTTCTGCATCCCCGGAAGTAATGATTTTCAGTTTATGGGCGTCTTCCAAATCGATAATCTGGTAGCAAATATCGTCGGCAGCCTCCACCAAAAAGACCAAAGGATGCCTGGAAAAGCGCATCGGTTGGCCCGATTCCTGTTGAAGACCCAACTGCAAGGCGATTTTATGAAATAGCTCTTTCTCTGTTTGGAAGAACCCGAATTTTTGCTTGTCGCCGGCCAGGACTGATTCATAGGGATATTTTACAACGGCTGCCAGCGTCGAGTAGGTAAGCCCAAACCCACCTTCGCGCCTGCCGTTGAAAGTATGGGTGAGTAACCTGAAGGCATTGGCATTCCCGTCGAAACAGGTAAAATCTGTTTGCTGCCAATCTGGTAGCTTATCCAGCAAAATTTTACCCTGCCCTTTTCGGAAAAAATTGGAGATGGCATTTTCACCCGAATGGCCAAACGGCGGATTTCCCATGTCGTGGGCCAGGCAAGCGGTCGAAACGATGGTCCCGATTTCGGAAAGGATGGTCGAATCGGTGCCTTCTCCGCTTTTTGCCAGCCCAAGCGCAACCAGATTTCCAAGTGACCGCCCTACACTGGCCACCTCTAGCGAATGGGTGAGCCGGTTGTGCACGAAGATACTTCCCGGCAAGGGAAATACCTGGGTCTTGTTCTGTAACCGCCTGAATGGGGAAGAGAAAATGATGCGGTCGTAGTCTCTTTGAAAAGCTGTGCGTATCT
>JBBIUJ010000354.1:0-4342 GCA_037440345.1 Prolixibacter sp. | reverse complement strand
AACATAAAATAGGTAAAAGGATTTCCTATAAGACCGTACTTTTCAGGACCAATACTGTCGCCAAATGCCAAACTAAATCCTATCAGAACCCATACAACACTCACAACCCCCATGGCCACAAAGCTTTGTAACATGGTAGATATGATGTTTTTAGGTTGAATCATGCCACCATAGAAGAAAGCAAGTCCGGGAGTCATGAATAGCACAAGCGCAGTAGAGGTTAGCATCCATGCTACATCCCCCGCAACGGTTTTGGGATCAAGCTCAAAAGGGTTTTTGCCGGAAACGATTACTCCGAGTAACGAGAGTATCAAGATAATGAAAAGTGAGATCTGCCAGGATTTTTTCATAATGGATAAATCTTTTGTAAGAATTACGGTTTATATTTTCTGTTTATATTAATTTAAGATGAATATCATTTTTCCAAAATAGTGGATGGTTTAAATCTATTTGTCTGTATATCCAGCTATTATCTATACAAATTAATAAATTTAAACTATTTTTGTTTAAACCGTCATTTTGAAAGTAAGGTTTTCAGTTGCCCCAATGGCCTTCGTGACGATCAGAAAGTTACTAAAAATTTTCATTTATATATTGCTATTATTATGACACTTAGAAACCAACTAGATGATACCGACCTCCAGATTCTGGATATTGTTACCAAAAATGCCCGTATCCCCTTCAAAGATGTGGCAGAAGCTTGTGGAATATCCAGGGCTGCCGTTCACCAGCGTGTTGCTCGCATGACAGAAATGGGAGTTATCGTTGGTTCAGGATACAATGTGGATCCCAAGAAAATCGATTTTAGAACCTGTTCCTACATTGGTCTGTTTCTGGAAAAAGGGAGCTTGTATGCCGAAGTGGCCGAACAACTCCGATTGATCAAAGAAATTGTCGAGTGCCACTACATTACAGGTCAATATGCCATTTTCGCAAAGATTTATGCTAGGGACAACGAACATTTGAAATCGGTTCTGAGTGATCAAATTCAAAAAATCCAGGGTATCTCGAGTACTGAAACTTTCATCTCGCTTGAAGAGACCTTCAAGAGGGAGGTTCCCATTTTTTGAACGGTCATCCATTGGCTTCCTTCAAATCGATTAATTCAAATGAAAAGAACGTATTTTTATTTATCAGCGAATAAATACATAATTTTAAAATATGCAATAAAAAATAGGGGGTATTATTTAAAATTTAATATTAAATTCAATTATACCCCCTAAATATTTAATGGTTTGTAATAATTGTCAGTATAGAATTACAAAACCTGGCAACATCGAATAGGCTTCTGCAAGCTTATTCCGCCGTTACCCGGAATATCACAAAAAATTAAATGTTAGTCGTTTCAAATTTTTGTAGTAAAAACAAGGTAACTATCGAGCCTTTTTTTCAAAGAGCTTTTCGTTACCCTGTTTTTCTGTAAACAAAGGTTAAGTAAACGAGTTGTTATCTAATCACAGGATTGTTCTATAAAATTCGTGCATCAATCATAGTAGGCTTTTGAACCGTGTTCGAATACATCTATGCCGCCTTCCCCAAGTTCTCCTTTTGCTTCGACACGCAGGCTCCACGGTTGCGGTAATTTCATAACCACCCACATCAGTAGCATGGATACGGCAAAGGTTGTAACGGTTATCGTAAAACTTCCAATTGCCTGGGCTTTGAGCACGCTTGCACCGCCTCCATAAAACAATCCCGCCACGGGCGAGGAGTCGTCAGCGCCTGTTGGCCCTGTTGCCCCATACAATCCGCAAGCAAATAGTCCGAGAGAAAGGGTTCCCCATATACCATTCAATCCGTGGACGGAGAAGGCACCAACCGGGTCGTCAATACGTAGATGTTCCAGCAGGTATACACCCAAAACTACCACCACACCGGCTACCAGCCCAATGATTACCGATCCGAACGGTGATACCCAATAACAGGGAGCAGTAATTGCAACAAGACCACCAAGCATTCCATTTAAGGTAAACCCAACATCAAATTTTCCTTTGGTCAACCCGAAATAAAAGGCCACTACCATGGCCCCGAGGGCTCCTGTACAGGCGGCCAATGTCGTATTCGCCGCTACACGTCCAATCCCTGCAATATCCATTCCTGATAAGGTGCTGCCGGGATTAAAACCGTACCATCCAAACCACAGCAGGAATGCTCCGATGGTTGCCAGCGGTAGACTGTGCGGCGCCGGTAATCCCCCTTTTTCTTTGTCATCGCGCAAGAAGATACGGCCGAGGCGCGGACCGAGAACAATCGCTCCGGCAAGGGATACTACCCCTCCAATCGTATGGACAACGGTTGAGCCGGCAAAGTCGCGAAACGGTTGACCAAGCGTGGCCATAAAGTTTCCTGCACTTCCCATGGTAGCCAGGAATCCATCAGGTCCCCAGGCCCAGTGACCAATAATTGGATAGATAAATCCGGTGACTCCGATGCTGTAAAGAATGTCCCCGCGGAATCCGGTCCGACCAATCATGGCGCCGGAAGTGATGGTCGATGCCGTATCGGCAAATGCGAACTGGAAGATCCAGTGTGCAAGAATGGAAACGCCTGTTGCCTCATAGGTCAGCGGTACCCCTTGCAAGAAGAACCAGTTGTAACCGATGAAACCATTGCCATGACTGAACATAAAAGCATAACCAATGGCCCAGAAGAAAACGCCGCAAATGGCTGTATCAAGGGCACATTCCACCAAAATATTTACAGTCTCCCTCTTTCTGGCGAAGCCGGCCTCCAGCATCACAAAACCCGCCTGCATTCCAAAGACCAGGGCGGCTGCAACCAAGGTCCAGATGGTATTGATGGCATTGATGGTAGCTGTTTCGTGAGGGGTGTAGGTGTCGGCCGCACTGGCAGATAGCCCAAGTAATCCCGGGATCATCATCATTGCTGCTATAACCATCGCCAAACCTATCATTTTACCTATAAAAATGGCCAGGAACAGGCTCACTTTTTCAGACCGGCTCCGACTGACCTTTGGTGCTGCGGAGGTTTTTCTGTTCAAAAGCTTTCGTAATATCATTGCTTTATATTTTTAGTTTTACTTTATATGCATTCAGGCCAGCGTTAGTCCTTGACGAACAGGGATTCGTCTCCATTCTCTTTGGTCCTGATCCTCCAGGACTCTTCAATTGGAGAGACGAATATTTTACCATCTCCAATTTCACCGGTATAGGCTACTTTTAAGAGGCAATCTACTGTTTTGCGGAGGTTTTGATCACGGACAACAATAGTAAGGAGTCGCCTGGGAATTAATGAGGTGCTACCGTGTAGTCCCCTGTAGGTCCGTTCGATTTTTTTAGTCTCGTTTCCAACACCTACTGCTTCCCAGAAGGAGAAAAAATCGATGTCGATGGCATGTAATGCCTCCTTGACCTCTTCGAACTTCGATGTTCTGATAATCGCTTCAATCTTTTTCATTGTCTTTATTTTTAAGGATGTTTATTTTTTGCATGGTTTGAATGTTGGTTTCACCCACTATCCAATTTGAGTGCTGATAATTTCCAGGCCTTGCCTGGTGGTTCAAATCAAAAATTTATATCTAATTGGGTAGTGAATGAATTCATGTTGAGGTCTTTGGTGTTGTACGCAACATTGTGGTTGTTGTAGATATCGTAAGCGAAAATGACAGATATCTTGGAAGTAAAAGCCCAGGAAAAACCTACGTTCAAGGCGCCCAGATAGTTTTTACCTCCCTGATAATCGACAGCAAACCATAGCTTGTCGGAAATTTCTGTCATTGGACGATCGAGTGACAATAGTATTCCACTGTTTGCTTTTGCACTGTTCTCGTCAACCAGGATTTTGCTGTTTCCGGTGTAATAACCGGCAGAGACTCTTCCGAGTACTGGGATGGTTTTGGCTATAAGACCGTAAACTACGTTGTAATTGGTGAGATTCGATTTGGTCCCAAAATTTTGACCTCCAAAGGCGATCGCGGGCGACCCCTTGAATAATGCGCCTTCCGGAGTACCTAATTTCAGATTGAAATAGATTGGGCTTTTATCGTAAATGCCGTCGCCCATGCCCAGATAATCGATTCCTACTTCGGCCTGAAATTTCTCCCAGGGGAGAATTCCGGTTGTCAGACCAATATCATAAACTCCGGCGCCACGAGTTGTGGCATCCTGGTTCTTTACCCTAATATAATTGTCAATACCCAGATGCCAGGAATTAAACTTTTGGAAGTCGGTCGATGGGATCCAGATCTGCGTGGATCCGGTTGCGGATGCAAGATTGCTCACCAGCGCCAATAACAATAAAATAGACAGTGAAAGACGGATGTTTTTAAATTTTGGTTTCATGATTAAAGAATTAAGGTTAATACTCCGTTGTTGTTAAGATT
>JBBIUJ010000353.1:0-4360 GCA_037440345.1 Prolixibacter sp. | reverse complement strand
CCTGCTCCGCGCTATGTAAAAATAGTGATCAGTATTAAGTTGTGAATAAGATTGGATGCTGGACAGCAGTAGTATGAAAGCCAGGAATTTACGTTTCATTGATGATCTGATCGATGGATATATCAGACAAAAATAGCAAATAAGAGATAGGAGATATGAGTTATGAGTTATGAGTTATGAGATAAGAGATCGTATTAGCGATAGAGTTTTGATAATTAAGGAAATAATAAATGGTTAATTTTTTATAAAACAAAAAAAGCCTTGCAATGCAAAGCTCATAACTCATAACTCATAACGTTCTTCTGCTATCTCAGTTCGTTCTCGTCAAAATTCTGACGATCTCTTACGTTTCCCAGGTTATCGGTGATAAAAACATGCCGAACCTGAAAATTATCCCTGATAATAAATTCATATTCGCTATCGCCATTGGCTCTCTCAATGTAAATAGAGCTCATGATCTGACCGTACAACTCCAATTTCTGGCGAATCATCTCATCCAACATCCCAAGGGTATAGTTGGTTTCTGTTTTTAACCAAAAACCGGAGATGATTCGCCAGGCAATCTGTTCAATTCCATTCACTCTGAATATTGCTTCAAAAACCCCATCTTTCTCTTTTGACCAGTCAATGTTGGTAGCTTCAGGAAAGTGAAGCCGAAAGCAATGTAACACTTTGGTTCCTGGAGAATTACTATCGAAACGGAAAATATATTTTTGAAAGAGCTCTTTCATATTTGTGTGACAACACTTTTTTAAAGATCATCAGGTAATACTAAACCGGTAAATGATTCACTGCTGTTTTGACGAATAATCGGGGAAAAGTCACAAGGTATTGAATTAAAAATTGTTACTTGTACTTTTGGGAATAGAGGTATGCTACCCGTTCACGGGCGCGCTTTAGCCTCATTTTAGTAGCACTTTCACTAATTTTCAGGGCAGTTTGAATGTATGCAATCGGGAAATTATCTATATAATGCATGGTAAGCAAGGCCTTCTCCTCCGGGTGGATCTGGTCCATGATCTGCATCAGCCTGTCACTGTTCACCTCCTTATCATCAATTTCATCAATTACGTCCGGTAATTCGTGGGAGCTGTTCCAGTCAGGATAGTTCATTTTCTTCTTGACGCGCAGGTATTCGATACAATGATTGTAGGTGATGGAATAAAGCCAGGTGGAGAAATTGGATTCACCCCTGAAATCAGATAGTTTTTCAAAAACCTTGCAAAAAATGTCCTGGACAAACTCCTGAGCGAGCACAGGATCCTTTAAAAGAGAGTTACATTTCTCAAATACTTTCGTGGAATACCTGATATACAGGATACCAAAGAGATTTGTGTTGTGTTCGTGTTTGATCTTTTTTATGATCTCAATGTCGGGAAGATCATTCACAGACAATTTATTAATCATTTTTTAATGTTCGTAATTTGTTCTAAATTAATGAATTGCAAAGATAATTTGCGAAATTGAAAAAAAAAATATATTTTTCCGGTGACTTTAAGAAACCTTTGCGTCTAAAAGTTAAAATTGTTTGAACAGAAACATTGATTTACATTAATTACATTTATTTTTCAAAGTTATGAAAAAAGGATTATTAAAACTGGTTACCTTAAGTATTCTCGTTGTTACATTAGCAAGTTGTGCTAAAGTTCCTCAAGCTGACATCGATGCTGCAAACGTTGCTATCGAAGCTGCTAAAAAAGCAGGTGCTGATCGTTATGTTGCTGCTTCTTTCCAAGCTGCTGTTGATGCACAGAAATCTGGTCTTGCTCAAGTTGAAGAGCAAAATGCAAAATTTGCATTGTTCAGAAATTATGATGCTGCAAAAACTACTTTGACTTCTGTTACTACTTTGTCTAACAAAGCTGTAGAAGAAACAACTGCAAGAAAAGAAGCTTTGAAAGCTGAAGTTACTGCTGCTGTTGCTGAATTGACTACAACTATTGCCGGTGACAAAGAATTGTTGGCTAAAGCCCCTAAAGGCAAAGAAGGAAAAGCTGCTGTTGAAGCTATCGGTCAAGAAATTGGTGTTGTTGAAACTGTATTAACTGAAGTTTCTGCTGGTTTGACCAACAACGACGATATCTTAACCCTTTCTGAAAAAGTAAAACCAGCTGTTGAGAAAGCTAAAGCTATCAATACTGAGTTGACTGACGTTATTGCTAAAGCCAAAGGCCCAAAAGCAAAAAAGAAATAAGAATTTTTTCAAATTCTTAAAGAAATAACCCTCGGAGAATTTCCGGGGGTTTTTTTAGATACTTAATTGATCACAGGCTCGCCCGAAGCTAAATGATCTTAAGTTTCTGCTCATCAACCAGAATTTTCTCCTATTTTTACAGGCATTTAAGCATCTGAAGGATGCATCACTAAAATATTTTCAGCGTGAGATCTGGATTTTACAAAAAAGCCCTCTTTTATTTCGGAATTCTATCTTTGGCCTCCCTAATCATCCTGGTTCTTTTGTTGCTTTTTATGGACAAACCTCCGATGGAAGATTTCAATAAATGCATCGAAATCATGGCTAAGGCGAAAAAAATTAATGCCGATGTCTATGCCCCGGAATATTATCAGTCGGCTGAAACAAATTATAAGTATGCCTACATTGAATTGAGAAGACAAAATGAGAAACTGTTTTTTCAACGCAATTTTTCGAAAGCCAGAGAGTTGATTGTTAGAGCGATTCTCAAAGCGGAATTGGCACAAAATGCCTCCGGGACGAACAAAGATACCCAAAAGGCAAGGTTTTTGAAAGAAACCGAGTTACTTAGAAAAAAATTGGATAGTTACCACGAGTTCTTTATCAAACTTCCGCTTAGGACCCAAACCAGAAAGGATTATGAGTTTGGAAAATTATCGGTCGAGGAGAGTGTCAATGCATTTGAAAAGGGGGATATCATGAAAGCGAATAAAAAGCTGAATGAGGGAAAGTCCAGGATCAGCTATGCAGACGCGGAGGTCAACCAGCTTCTCAAGGATTATTTCTCTCGATTTCCAAAATGGCAGCACTGGGTCGAAAGTACTATCTCCGCATCTGCCAGCAACAAAGGTTACGCTTTTGTGGTTGATAAGATTAAACACAAGGGTTTTCTCTATTTGAATGGAAAACTTTACAAAGAATATGATGTTGAATTTGGAAAGAACTGGATCGGCGATAAGCTCTATGCCGGTGACAATGCCACACCTGAAGGCCGATATATGATCACCAGGAAGAAAGGTACCCGTGATTCCGGATATTACAAGGCAATGATGCTGAATTATCCTAACGCAGAAGATCTTTCCGAGTTTGCCGCACGCAAGAGAAGCGGTCAGATTTCAAGGGGCCGTGGTATAGGTGGCCTTATCGAAATTCATGGTAATGGAGGGAAAGGGGTCGACTGGACAAAAGGGTGTGTAGCCTTGTCGGATGATAAAATTGATGAATTGTACAGTAAATTGTCGGTTGGTTCTCCTGTTACCATCGTGGGTTCGACCGTTGCATTGTCAGATTTATTAAAATAATTATCTTTTAAGCCATGGAAACTGAAGAAAAAAGTTGGTTTAGGAAATATGTACCGTGGATCATTCCTGTTATACTTTGCGTTTGGATACCTACAATTATACTCTATACACCGGCTTATCAGAATACTGCTTTTGCCGTTAAATCATGGTTTGCCCCCACAGACATAAACGTTAGAAACATAGAGAAGCAGATCCAAAACAGTAAATCCAATATTACACTGTTGCAGAACAAACTGAACGACCTGATGCCTGAGAAGCCCTATATTTTGGTCAATACGACTGAGAATAGGTTTGTGTTACGCAATGCAACAGATACCATCCGTACCGGGATGTGTTCGACCGGGAAGGATGAAATTTTGATCTATCCGAATGGCACGCGAAAACCATTCAAAACGCCTAAAGGCTTGTTTACTGTCCAGCTGAAAAGAAAAGATCCGGTTTGGACAAAACCCGACTGGGCATTTATTGAAGAGGGGAAAAAACCACCATCTGCCCGCTCTGCAGAAAGGTACGACGAAGCAACCCTGGGTTCTTATGCATTGTCCATTGGCGATGGTTATATGCTGCATGGAACCTTGTACCAGCGTTTTCTTGGACTCCCGGTTACGCACGGTTGTGTCAGACTAGGAGATGCGGATCTTGAAGTTATTTTTAATACCCTTGACAAAGGGGCCAAAGTATTTATCTACTAATCAGTTGCCATGGCAAAAAAAACGCTCTTTTGGTCACTAACTTCCTTATTGGTTTTGATCACTGCTTACGTTCTGACGACAAATGTGATTTTACCGGTTGCTACGAAAAATCCATTGCCTGAGGCTATTGTGCCGAAAGTAGAATCCAAGGGTGACAACAATGCAAAAAAAGG
>JBBIUJ010000352.1:0-4369 GCA_037440345.1 Prolixibacter sp. | reverse complement strand
GGTATAGTTCATTCCAGTTAAGATGCCTGGGTATCATGCTCAGTTGACTTTTGGAGGTCAGGCAGGAGGAGAAATTGCACTTTGTTTCA
The DNA here is from genome assembly GCA_037440345.1 of Prolixibacter sp. GTDB lineage: Bacteria > Bacteroidota > Bacteroidia > Bacteroidales > Prolixibacteraceae > CAINVV01. The sequence continues at coordinate 4,280 of JBBIUJ010000352.1, read as the reverse complement.
CTGCCTCCTGAGGTGATCCACTGCTTTTTTGTGACAAGAGGCGAAGAGCTTTTAAAACAATAGACCAATCCGCTTTCCCCGCCGGTAAGCGCCATTTCCAATCCTCCGGATTTCTTTGATATCTCACCAAATGTAGGCGTTTCATTGATGGTGCGGTGACCAAAATTATAATCGAACACGATCGTTCCATTCTGATCAAGGGCTTGAAGGTGACCGTCCTGTGTACAGAAAATATATTCAAGTTCGCCGTCACCGTTTAGATCGATAATTGATCCAGATCCAAGTGTACGGCCTTGCATGTCGATGTTCCAGAGCAGTTCGCCATTTTCAGTAAACCTGTAAATAACACCTAGTTGCGTTATTAGAAACAGATCGGCTACTCCATTCTGGTCGAAATCCCCGGCGGAGAGTGTAGAGGCCACAGCCCCTTTGACCTGCCTGCTCCACAAGCGGGTGCCATTGGCAGAAAAACAAAAAGCTTCTCCATTGCCCGAGGCTGCGAAAATCCTCGGTTGACCATCGGAGGCAACAAAAATCACAGGCGTTGAGTTACCCCAGGTCTGACAGGTGCCACCGATATTTTGTTCCCAATACAGGGTGCCATCCGCGTGATGCACGGATAAAATCCCATTCGTCGAGATATAAGCAATTTCTAGTCCCTTTTTACCATCCAAATCACCAATTGCGGCACTGGAGGGCATCCCTTTGATGGACGACTTCCATACAGGCTTTCCTGTTAAGGCTTCGAAAGCAAAGATAGATCCTGATTCATCCCCCTGAACGATCATGGTAACTCCGTCAGCTTGGAGATCTGCAATCGCCGGCGCTGACCACGAGCATGGTGCGTTCAATTTGGCTTCCCACAGCACTTTCCCTTTGCTGTCGTGGCACCTAAGGTAACCACCGTTGTCGGAAGTGTAGATAAGAGGTAGTTTCCCTTTTGGCTCCCATACGGATGGGGACATCATATATCGTCCCTTGCTTCGGTATTTCCATATTTCTTTTCCATTGCCATCCAAAGCAATCAGATCCTCTCTTCCTGCAACAATTACCTGAGATTCGTCTCCACCAGTAAGATGCGCCAGAACCGGACTGTTTTCCAAAAACGATTTAACATCGGTTTTCCAAAGTTGCGTCAGATTGACTTTGTTTTGAGCCTGTATCAAACCTGTAGAAACCAGTACGGTTATTAGAATAAGTTGAAATAGTTTCATTTTTTGTGTCATAGTTGGTTTAATTTGAAAATTAACTGATCCGCGCTTCAGCAAACAGTTATTCTGTACGCATCTGCACCGTCTGAGCTTCCTTCGAAAAGATACGGATCGCCAAAATTGGCTTCTTTGTATAAAGCAAAGATCTCTTCAATGACAAGTTTGGCCGATTTTTCTGCCAGGATAGCTACAGTTCCCCCGGCTCCTCCGCCGGTAATTTTAGCGCCATAAATTCCTTTTTCTGATCCAGAACGCCTGCACAATTCCACGAGATAGTCAGTTGCCCTTGAGCCAAGGCCACATTCAGAATATGCGAAATGGGACTGATACATCATTTCACCCATTAGTTCAAAGGAACGCCTGGAGTGGGAGAGTGAGGCTCCCTTCGACAGTTCAGAAAAGAGTTGCACCCGTTGATTTTCTTCTACTGCATATCGGGTATTCGCCCGGACATTGTAAGTTACATTTTCCTTCAAAGGTGAGAATGGATCAGCATGAAACTGATGGACAGACAGAAAGGAATTCATATCCATTTGCACAGGCAGGAGCTCTTCGTACTTCTCATGAAAAACCGAACGGGGCAAATTGGCCAGATATCCGTTCCAGACAGGATCAGTGTAACGTTCAATATCACCTTCCGGCTCTTTGGTTATCTGAATATTTTCCAAGTCGCAAATAATCTTATACCCCATAAATGCGGCTGCCCTGGCTGCTTCATATTCAATCCCGGATACCTGATGGCTAACTCCCGAGTCGATTCCCCAGATTTGCAACTCCTCCGGTAGTTGAATCAGTGGTTCCGGTAAGCAAGGCTGACAAACCAACGGCAAAACATATCCCTCTTTGCCCGCAACAACAGCAATCTGATCCATAATACCACAACCCGAATCGGCAATCACATTCTCGACCCATTGACAGGCCAGGGCCAGTTCGGTTCCATGCAGATCGATCCCAAAAGCGGCAGCTGAGGCCTTCATGACTGAAACTTCGATGGCCGCAGAGGAGCTGACTCCCCTGTTGAACGGAACCGATGACTCCATGTAGAGCCGGATACCGCAATTGACTTTTTCGGGATATTTCTTCTTCAAATAAAAGAGATTGCCAAGAACATAAGCGGTCCAGCGAACATCTGCCGAGCGGTTTACCAGCTCTTTTACAGCTTTCTCATCGTCCATTTCTGCCCATGAAACCTCCATAACGCCTTGCCAGCCTGCATCAGTTACCGTTTTGTTGTTCAGTTCAATGATTTGGTCCGCACGAAGCTGCGCTGCAGTAAAAGTAGCCTCCCTGATGGTGGATTCGAATACGAGCCCACCGGTATAATCATCGTTTCCACCCATCAAGTCTAACCGTCCCGGTGCGCGGGAAACATAAACCGGCTCCGATGGCGAAAAGATGGTGTTGCTCTTTTTAAACTCTTTAATTTTGCTGACAAAATCCATGGCTGTCTATTTTAGGAACGTACCGCCTTGATGCTTTTGACTAAATATTCCAGGGCTTCCGTTGTCTGCCGTGGATTGATTGGAAGGGTTATCAACTGTTCGCCCAATTTCTCCGCGTTGGGGAACTGTCCCTTTTTGAATCCTCTGTTTTTGAATGCGGTGGAATAATGAAGCGGAATATAATGGAACCCGACTTTGATTCCATATTTGTGCATCAGGTTATAAATGAGGTCTTCTTTGGTCATGCCAAACTCTTTCGGATCGACCATCACGGGATAGAGGTGGAAGACATGCTTGTTGTGCGGCAAAACGGTTGGCAAGGTTAATCCGGGTACCTCTTTCAGATTTTCTGTCATGAAGGCGGCATTGTCGATCCGGCGCTGGTTCAGCATATCAACCTTCTTGAGTTGCTCGATTCCCACGGCTGCTTGAATATCAGTCATCCTGAAATTGTATCCGCAATCGTCAAAATCCTGCCACCAGAACTTTTTTCCTACCGGGAATTGTTCTTCGTCCAATTTACAATATTTGGTACTGTTCCCGTGAACCCTGGTACAATGCGACCGGTAGAGGGATATCCGCTCGTAAATATCTTTGTCATTGGTTAAGATGATTCCTCCCTCGCCCAGGGTTGAAATATTTTTCTGTTCGTGGAAACTGAAGCATCCTGTGGCCCCGATGGTACCCACCTTTCGACCTTTGTATTCGGCGCCAATGGCGTGGGCCGCATCTTCCACTACCGCGAAGTTGTGTTTTTGCGAAAGAACCATGATCTCATCCATCTCACAAGCCTGGCCATACAAATGAACCGGCAGAACTGCCTTTGTATTTGGGGTGAGTTTGTCCTCCAGTTGGTTGGCATCCAGGTTATAGGTGATCGGGTCGATATCGACAAAATCGACCTCTGCACCAAGAGTGGCGGGAGCCGCAGCCGTAGCGATCCAGGTAACCGGAGAGGTGAGGACGCGATCACCGGGTTTGATGCCAATCCCAATCATCGAGAGAAACAGCGCCGTTGTACCATTGCTGCATACCCTGGCATATTTGGCTCCTGAATATTCAGCGTACATCTTTTCGAAGGTGATACATTGATCGCCGCTGGTAGGCGCATTGTTTCGCAGTACTTTCAAAACTGCCTCTTCTTCTTCTCTGCCGTATTGGGTGCCAAACTTTATTTCCAGATCATATTTGATGCTGCTCATCTTAATTTTCCTCCATTTTAAATTTTAAAGTTAATTCCAAACCTTCATCCAAAGTTAACATCGGTGTTCTAAGGATGCTTTTTGCCACTCCATTTTCCATCGAAGCATCGTTGGGCCTGGGTGCGCGGCCTGCCAGGGCGTTTGAGTTAGTCCCCTCAACCAGTTTTGCATCATACCCAAGCGTTTCTGCAATGTGTATAGCCATTTCGTAACGGTTGATACGGGTATTTCCTGAAAGGTGAATGATTCCGCCAAAGTCGTTACCAGCTAGTTCGGTAAGCGCAGCGCCAAGAGTTACAACATCAACAGGGGTCCTGATTTCATTTTCAGGAAATTTGACCGGTTCGCCTCTTTTTAGCTTTTCGATGGTTTCAGCCAGAAAAGAGTTTCCTTTACCCATTACCGGCATTCCCATTACCAACGAC
>JBBIUJ010000351.1:0-4395 GCA_037440345.1 Prolixibacter sp. | reverse complement strand
TGGCACCATGGCAAGTTCGCTTGTCAGGTAGGATGGGGACAAATTCAAAAGATTTGTTCCCATTTGTGTTTTTAGCCTCCTCCTGTACAGCCGCCCGACCGGCCTGCTCCTGAAGCCTTTATGAAATTTATGTGAAATATTTTAAATTATTTAATTATTTCATTGTAAAATTCGAATTTCTGCACTATCTTGTTGTAACCAATTAATCAATCTCAGGAGGTGTATTATGGCACAAAAAACATTTAATTTTTCGGTGACCCTTGACGAAAGTGAATTTGTCCAGGTTGAAGATCATATTTTTACTACCAGGGAAATTTTAAAGAGAGAGCAGCCCAATGTTGACATGATTGGCCCTAAGTATCTGAAATTACTAAAAAATTTGGAAATTGACAACCTTACCATGCAGGCTGTTAAGGAGTGGTTGTTGTTATCGCTGGCTTTGGATCAGTGTTGTAGTTACCATTCCAAATGGGACGATCATAAAATCTTGGAGGAATTGGTTGCCGGCAGGGAACATTCCATCTCCTGGTACATGGACAATTGTCAGAAGCACAACTAGAACAAAAGCTGTACCTATCTACGGTCAGGCAGGTAAAGTAAAAAGTAAAAAAAAAGCAGTTGGGGATCCAACTGCTTTTTTTTGATATCTGGAAAATGATTACAAAGAATTGAGGTAATTGATGATAGCCCAACGCTCTTCTTCATCAGTAATTTTCTTTTCGAAATTGGGCATGTCACCACGTCCGACAAAAGCCATGAAGTACTTGTTCCCGTCAGGTAAAGCCTTGAAAGCAGGTTTTGTAATGTCATCCATTGGAGTATTCAGGGCAGCAGCTTTTGCGCCATCTCCTTTACCACTACCATGACATGACTTGCAGTGTTTGGTATACAAGGTTTTGCCAAGAGCGATGCTGGCGGCATCCCCTTTTTTCTGAATTTTCATTGCAGTATACTTAGCGGGAATATTCCAGGCAGCTTTTTTCTCAGCAGCGATAAATGAAAACAGACTCAATGCAAAAACAACAGTTAGAGCAGCAAATAGAAATTTTTTCATAATACATCTAATAAAATTAATATTTAAGAATTGAAATAATTCGATATCAAAGATAGTAGCAAAAAGTTTAGATGTGTTGCCAATCAATAATTTAAATTCCTTCTACATAAATTGAGACCAATGATTGAAGGGGTTTCCGGATATTATGAGTAATTAATTGATAGAAAATAGCTGACAAAAAAAAGCAGCTGGTAAACCAACTGCTTTTTAAACTACTCCAATCAGAGGTTAGAGTGAATTCATGTAGTTGATGATGGCCCAACGCTCTTCTTCATCTACCACTTTCTTTTCGAAATTAGGCATATCACCGCGTCCAACGAATGACATGTAATACTTGGATCCATCTGGAAGCGCTTTGAAAGCAGGTGATGTGAAATCGTCCATTTTGGTATTCAGGGAAGATGCTTTTGGTCCATCTCCCTTACCTGAACCATGACATGATTTACAGTACTTGGTGTAAAGGGTTTTTCCCAGTGCTACTGAGGCGGCATCCCCTTTTTTCTGAATTTTCATGGCTTTGTACTTGGCAGGAACGTCCCATGCTTTTTTCTCAGCTGCTACAAATGAGAGTAAACTCATTGCAAATACGATAGTTAAGGCTGCAAAAAGATACTTTTTCATACTAAATCTGTTTTTAAATAGTGATTGAAAATGAACAATTATTTGTTATTAAATATAACACCTTAGCGGTGAAATCCCATTAGTTTTTATCGATTTCTTTGCCTTCTTTCCTGATTTTTATCAGCTGTATGATGGCATAAAGGTAATGCGACCATACCCCGGTTAAGAGTATTATCAGGGTGGTAATCATCCAGATAGGCGCACCCGAACTCCACAAGGAACGCGTTGGTTCAACAAATCCTGAACGGTGGTTCCCCCATTTGGCATTCTCCGTTTTTTCCACTTCCCCATAAACCTCATTCTCTTCCAGACGGACGTATACTTTTAAGTTCCCGTTGGAGTCTCCAGGAATATTTTTAGGGAATTCGAAGGTTCCGGCGCCTCCATCTACAAAACATTCACCAATTTTTAGTTTGGAAAACAGAGCCTGAACATATAGGTTAAATGTGGTCTCTTTCAATGGAATGATTTCGCCATTAGCTCCTACCGTGGATGCCTGAAGTTGAATGGTATTTAGCGAATCCTTCTCTGATAGGGTGATTTGCAGGTTAAGCTCTTTGAATTTCACGGATGCCTCAGCGCTGTTCAATTTTCCAATTCCGTTAAAAGAGGCCTTTACAACCGAAGTACCCTCTTTGTCTTTCAAAAAGCGGGTCCCTTTTTCAGCTTTGAATGTTGCATTTCCATCACGATTGGTATTTGCCGAACCCAGAAGTTCAGATTTCCCGTCAGCAGTGGTGAAAAAGTCAACCTTGGCCTGGAAAACAGGGATGGCTCCGGCTTCGCTTTCGCCGGTAAGTTTTACATTGAATACCCTACTCTCATCGCTGGTTTTCAATTCTTTCAGTTCAAGTGTTGAGGCGGTATTCTGAGCCGATAGCTGAAAGGAGGCCATGATCATACAAAAAAGCATGATCAGGCTTTGTCTGGATAATAAGGATTTATAGCTCATTTACTTCTTTTTTAAGTACGATCTGTTTTTTCAAAGAATTGGTGATTGTAGCTTCATGGTTCTGTTGGCCTTTTGCCAACTCCGTGCTCTTTTCGAGTTCAGCATCAGCAACTTCTGAAACCGGAATAATGGGAACAAATTTAGCTGCCAGTGTGAAAAGGAGACAGAAAGTGCCGACACCTCCGAAGGTCAGGCACCATTCGATCCATGTGGCCTTGTACAACATCCACTCCGGACGGGTATCCTGTATCGGCATATAGGGAGTTTCGAGCGTTGGAACGACGATTAGATATCGGTTCATCCACAAGGCAAATACCGCCACGATGGCCGCAAAGGTAATGGTGTTGATGGTCCTGAACCTGGGTATTCCCATGATGATGATTGGAAGCAAGGTTCCTACATAATTGGAGAAGACAAATTGCCAGAAATATTGGGTAAAGAGAATCTGTATCAAGTTGTCGTCCAGTTTTTTGGATCCGTACCATTTGGTAAGGTATTCGCTAAAGGTGAAATAGGCAAAAAACATGGAAAGAATCATCAAGATCATTCCAACCCCCACAAAATGCTGTTTGGTAATGTATTTCTCAAGATGATAGACCGATCTGAATACGCGCATCAGGATAATTATGACACCAGCGCCGGAAAAGACGGCAGCAATCACAAAATAGGGGCCAAATATGGTACTGTGCCAGCCCGGTTGAAGCGTAACACTGAAAATCCATGCCAAAACCGAGTACACAATGATGGCGATTGCGATGATCATGGCCGACATGATGTTGGTTACGTTTTTGATACGCTTCCGTTGTGTTGGCGTATCGTGGTAACCCAATGCCAGCCACTTGTAAATGTTGATCCTCCACTTTGGAAGTTTAGTATCCCCGGAGTCTCTCAACAGTGCAAAATCACGGATAAATGAGAGATAGAGGTAAATCAAACATCCGAACAAGTCCGTGGTAATGGCGATAACGTCCCAGGTTATAGGGGATTGTATCCGGGGATACATAAATAGGAAAGGCAATCTATCCAGCCTGCCTATGCACAACAGGATATAGAGCGGACCGATAAACAAGGCGATAATCGTTGTTAATTCCGCAATCCTGAGAATGGGTCCACGCCAACTGGTCTTGAACAGGTGCATCGACCCTGAGACCAGGGCCCCTGCATAGCTGATTCCCATAAAGAATATGAAATTGACGATATAGACACCCCATACTACATTGTCACGCATTCCGGTAATGATGTGACCTTTAAGGATTTGCAGGACCAGGCAATAGATGCCCAAAAATATGGCCCCAAATAGAAAGGCGACCCAAGCGTACCATGCGATGCTTGTCTTTTCGAGCTGAGGAAGGAACTCCTTCAACAGCTCCTGTTTTCTTTTGTTACTTTCCATCTTTCCGGTTAGTTTTTGTGCATTTTTTTCACATAGGGAACATCTTTGTAGCGCTGGTTGACTTCATCTTCATGGTCGAACCCGCGATCAACCGGAAATTGCCTGTTGACAGGTGGTAAATAATAGACACTTGGTTTGGTTCCAAGATCTTCCAGATGTCGGTAACCCGAACGTGAAGCGATTAACTCCGAGAAGCGAATAGTTTCCTCACCATTGGTGACGATGTCTTCGAGCTGATCGCCAAAATATATGACTCCCATCGGACATGCCGAAACGCAATGGGGCATTTTTCCATCCCTGATCATGTCGGGACAGAAATCACACTTACTCACTGTTCCCTCTTTACCTGGGACACTGGTTTCTGGAGAGTAGGGT
>JBBIUJ010000350.1:0-4424 GCA_037440345.1 Prolixibacter sp. | reverse complement strand
GACATCAGGGCCAATCCAGGTCCCTCTCTTCATACCCGACTGAAAAGCAACTTCATAATGGTATCCAAGCTTAGCAGATATCAACGCTGCACTATTGACAATTCCGGTTGGGTAAGTATCTCCATTTAATACATAAATCTCCGGAATAGAATGGGCGCTAAATACCAGAGTTGGATTCTCAATCCCAAGTTCTTTGATGTGCTTGTTGATGTGGAAGGCCCAGAAAGCGACAAAATCGGGGTGCGCGTAAAACTCCTCCTGCACTGCAATTTTGAAGAAAGGATCTTTATCCGTCACCCTTTTAATATCCGCTTTTACGCTTGAAGTGGTCGTAAAACTGGACTGCGGATAAAGCGGAATTGCCAATATCTCGCTGATTCCCTCCGTTTTAAAATCATGCAAAGTATTATTGATGTCTGGAGAGGAATAAGAAAACGCGTATTTAACGGCAAAAGTTGTGCCCAAAACAGCTTGCAGCGCCCTGGTTGTCTTTATGGTTGACTGAACCAAGGGTGTTCCTCCAATCAATTCATATTTCTTCCAGGATTTTTTGTAGCGTGAATGGCTGATGATAAAGGAGAGTAGGTGCCTTATCGGTTTGCTGTAGGGAAGAATTGCGGGATCCTTAAACATCCGCGAAAGAAACGTTTTCAGCCCCCGTGGCGATTCGGCCCCACCCATATTGACCAGCATTACCCCTTTCAAGTTTCCACTTTTAGAATAGATCACAAATGATGATATATAATACTTTGGGTTCCTTTGAGTTTGTCTTAGTGTATCTTTGTGGTGAAATTTTTTAACACAAAGGTCACAAGGTATGCACAAAGGAACACAAAACGATTTCGAATAGTTCTTTAAGTCTAATGTCTCCTATCCTTCCCCTACTTTTTCAGACTGTTTTCGAATAAACTCCTTCCCCGCTCTTCAAAGCCGGATCCAAAGTCATGGCGATATTCCGGGCACAAAGAAAACCTTTTTCTGTCAATCTTATTCTATTGTTATCCAAATGCATCAGGCCGTCTTCAATAAAATCTTCAAATTTTGACGGATCATAAGAGAGCATCTTTTTCAGATCATCCGGCGAAAGCTCAAATTCATTGGCTATTTCAACCAAATCAAGCAATCCGTTGCACATGATGCTGTTGATCACCGACCGGACGATCAACTCCTGCTTGCTTAGCTTATAACCTCTTTCAATGGCAGTTCCGGCTGTTTCGATCGCATCCATGTATTTGGTGATATCCTTGTGATTTTGGGCGTAAGCGCCCCAAAGCTGACTGATCGAAGAAGCGCCGAACGCGTATACCTGACCGGTAGTTTCCAAAGTACAGTATCCCTGGAAATTCCGGTGGAGTTGTTTGCTGTTGAATGCTTTTGTGAGATCGTCGTCCGGCAGCGTAAAATGGTCTATCCCGATGGAACAATAACCGGCTTCTTTCAATTGTGCGGTAGCCTGGAGAAATAGCTTCATTTTATCATTTGCATCGGGTAGGCCGATGGCTTCAAGCTGTTTCTGTGCTACTTTCACCCACGGAACATGCGCATAGGAGAATGTCACAATTCGGTCGGGCCGGATGGCAATGGCCTGATCGATGGTATTTTTGAAACTTTCGAGCGTCTGCATTGGAAGTCCGTAGATAAAATCGAGATTGATACCCCTGAATCCTTTGGTTCTCAGGTAGGCCACCACTTCATTGACCGGGTGTCTAGGGACATCCCTGTTTACCACGTTCAGTACATCTTCCCTGAAATCCTGGATTCCAAGGCTGATCCTGTTGAATCCCATCTCAGCAAGCTGGTCGATGTGGGGGTAATCCAGGTAGGCAGGACTGCATTCCATCGCGATTTCGGCTTTTTCGCTCATGGTGAAATGCTGCCGGATCCAATCCATGATCTCCTTGATGTAACCCATCGAAATGGAGTTGGGCGTACCTCCTCCCCAATGAATCTGGGTAACAAGCCTGGAATGATCCAGTGTTGAAGCGACCAGCGCCATCTCAGTTTTGAGTGCCTTTATATACCTTTCAACTACCAGTTTACGCTGTGCAATAACAGTGGAACATCCACAAAAATGGCAGCGCTTTGGACAAAACGGGATGTGAATATAGAGGGAAATACTTTCGGGTTTTTGGCGGTTAGACTCCTTCAACTCTCTGATATAGTCTGAAGTAGTAAAACCCTCATTGAAAAAATTGGCCGGAGGATAGCTGGTGTATCTTGGTCCGGAAACATTGTATTTGTGAAGAAATTCAGTATTTATATCCATGGCCTAACCCCTCTTCCAATTGGTTAGTTTGATCCAGTCGACCACCAGTTTAGCGTTTTCAAACGGAATTCCCGGCATAAAACCATGTCCAAGGTTAAAGATCCATTTCAGCTCTTTTGAACCAAATTCAACATATCTCTCAAGGGTCTCAAGGATTGTTGCCTGATCCGCGAACAGCAATCTGGGATCAAGATTTCCTTGCAGGCCAATCTCTTTGTGAACCAGTGCGCGAGCTTCAGTGATCGGCATTTGCCAGTCGACACTCAGAAAATCGGCATCTTCAGGTTGAATGTGCTGTACGCCGTATCCAAGTCCTTTTGGCAAAAATATCACCGGACAGCCCTCTTCCCTCGCGGCCACGGCTATTCGCCTGACATAAGGCATCATCATCTCCTGGTAGAGATCAGATGGGATTAAGCCGGCGTGAGTTTCGAAGATTTGGAAGGCTGATACACCGTGTCTTACCTGATTCTTTGCATATTCAATGGATAATTCAGTGATAGCAGAGAGCAATTTATGGGTCATCTTCTTGTCCCTGTATAACAATGCAACTGCCTCAGGGAAAGTGTGGTTGGAACTCAATCCCTGAACCATGTAGCAGAGGGTTGTAAAAGGCGCACCACAGAATCCGATCAGAGGAATATCTACGGGTTTCGTGCGGATAATCTCGTCGATGGCATCGTAAATATAGGTCAATTTTGAGGCATCGGGGTTCAGAATAAGTGATGGGTCTTCCAACTCTTTCAGGGCGACATCGAATTTTGGTCCGGAGTCGGTAAAATTCAGGTTCATTCCAAGGGCTGCGGGAATTACCAGTATATCCGAAAAGAGTATAGCCGCATCGACGCCAAGGTCATAAACCGGCATCAACGTTACCTCTGCGGCCAGCTTAGGCGAGTGCATCAACTCGGAAAAGGTATGTTTCTCACGCAATTTCAGGTAGTTGGGCAATACCCTGCCTGCCTGGCGCATAAACCAAACCGGTGGCCGGCTGGTCGCTTTTCCGTTGATGGTATCTAAAAAGAAAGATTTGCTCATTTTTTCTTTGATTCGCAATGGTTGCGATTTTAGTACAGATTCAACTCCTTACTTTGTGTTTTCCTTTGTGTCACACTTTGTGTCCATTGTGGTGAAATTCTTTAAGAATTAACCACTAAGGACTCAAAGGATCTCACAAAGGTCGCTAAGTAATGGATGTATTAATTTTTCAATTGTTTCAAAGCCAATAAATTGGCTGCGATCATCCGGTCAATCTCTTCGTCCGTATGGGCATAGGAGACGAACAGGCATTCGAATTGTGAAGGGGCAAGATAGATACCGCTCTCGAGCGACTGTTTAAAATAGGCCGCATAACGGTCAGTATCCGCAGTCATTGCCTCATCCAGATTATTCACTTGAGGTGCATCGGTAAAAAAGAGGGTCATCATCGACCCAACCCTGTTGATCACACCTTTGATTCCCGTTTTCTTAAGATTCTCACGAATTCCAGCTTCAAGTTTGGCAGCCTTGCGATCCATTTCGCTGTAGAGATCCTGAGTCTCCTCGATCATGCTCAACATGGCAATCCCGGCAGCCATCGCCAAAGGATTTCCTGATAAGGTACCAGCCTGGTAAACAGGTCCGACAGGCGCCATCATCTCCATGATCTCTTTACGTCCACCATAAGCGCCTACCGGGAGTCCTCCACCAATAATTTTTCCCAGTGTTGTCAGGTCGGGAAGGATACCGAAGTATTCCTGAGCGCCCCCCTTTGCCAGTCTGAAACCGGTGATTACCTCATCAAAAATCAGCAATGCTCCATATTTGGTGGTGAGTTCCCTTAATCCCTGTAAAAACTCTTTGGTTGGAACCACAACGCCCATATTTCCTGCAACCGGTTCGAGGATGACGGCAGCAATTTCGTTGCCTTTCTCCTTGAAGAGCGCTTCAACGGAAGCCAGGTTGTTGTATTCGGCCATCAGCGTATCTTTGGCTGTACCTTTGGTAATGCCCGGGCTGTTTGGAATTCCCAATGTCATTGCGCCCGATCCAGCCTTGATCAGAAAGCTGTCGCCGTGACCGTGGTAGTTTCCTGCAAATTTGACAATTGCCTCCCTACCGGTGAAACCGCGGGCCAAACGAATGGCGCTCATTGTTGCCTCTGTACCGGAACTAACCA
>JBBIUJ010000349.1:0-4429 GCA_037440345.1 Prolixibacter sp. | reverse complement strand
CCCGGTTTTTTTCAGATTCTCGACCGCTGTCTGAGCAATTCGATAACCTCTTTTCGGCCGGTTGTAAAACCGCCAAGGGCGCCGCCAAATGCCTTGCCCAGGGTTCCTGTAATGATATCAACTTCACCCCGAATGTTAAATAATTCAGTTACTCCCCGTCCGGTATCTCCCACTACACCAGCAGAATGACATTCATCTACCATTATTAGCGCATCGTACTTTTTTGCCAAAATGTTTATTTGGTCGAGAGGCGCGACATTCCCATCCATAGAGAAAACCCCATCTGTGACGATTATTTTAAACCTTGCATCTTTGGCAAGAACAAGCTGTGCCTCCAAATCTTGCATGTCAGCGTTGTTGTACCTGAACCTTTTCGCTTTGCACAAACGAACCCCATCGATAATGGAAGCGTGGTTCAGGGAGTCGGAGATAATGGCATCCTCCTCCGAAAAGAGCGGTTCAAAAATCCCTCCGTTGGCATCAAAGCAGGCGGCATAGAGGATGGTGTCTTCAGTTCCGAAGAATTCGGCAATTTTTTGCTCAAGGGTTTTGTGCAGATCGGCGGTTCCGCAGATAAACCGAACGGACGACATTCCATAACCATGCGATTGCAAAGCCTCGGTAGCTGCCTGTATCAATGCAGGGTGATTGGAAAGCCCCAAATAATTGTTCGCACAAAAATTCAAGACTTCTTTACCGGAAGACAAGCGGATTACTGCATCTTGCGGTGAGACAATCAAACGCTCGTTTTTATAGAGTCCTGCTTCACGGATGGAATTAAGTTCGTTTTGGAGGTGCTGCTTGATCTTTCCGTACATAACTGAATGTTTTTTAGTGAATTCATGAATTTGATCCTAAATTTGAAGATCTTAACACAAAATTATGCTATTTTTATGAAGCCATTCAATACATTCCTCATGTTTTGCGAAGGGTAAAAAGATTACAGCAAAAACAAGGTGGAAGGACAATTGATTAGACAATCTTTCTGAATAAATATTAAGATAATCAACAGCTGATGAAGAAGAAAAATAGATTTCTGCCCTGGATTATCGTCCTGGGATTGGCCGTAATAGTTCTATTGGTCGTTGGTAAAAAAAGAGGTTGGTTTGGGAAAGATTTAAACTTAAAGGTATCTACCGAGAAAGTTGAAATCAGGGATATTACTGAGATCATCACCGCCAACGGGAAACTAAAACCGCTGAAAGAGGTGAAAATCAGTCCGGAGGTGCCAGGCGAGATCATTGAACTTCCTGTTAAGGAGGGTGAAAAAGTCAAAAAAGGCGATTTGCTGGTGGTGATAAAACCAGACATCTACCAATCCAGCCTTAGCAGGATTGAGGCTTCCCTCAATACACAAAAGGCGAGATTGGCACAGGCAGAAGCGCAGTTGATCGAGAGAGAACTCAATTATCAAAGAGCCAAACAATTGCTTGAAAAGAAGACCATACCCAAATCTGAATTTGAAACCATCGAGGCAGCGTGGAAAGTAGCTATCTCAGAGGTTCAGGCCGCCCGATATTCTGTCAAAAGTGCAGAGTCAAGCGTTAAAGAGGCCAACGAGAACCTGACCAAAACCAAGATATTCTCACCTATTGACGGCACGGTCTCTAAACTAAACGTCGAAAAAGGGGAGAAGGTGGTAGGGACCAACCAGTTTGCCGGTACCGAACTGATGACAGTGGCCGATTTGAATACCATGGAGGTGAAAGTAGAAGTCAATGAGAATGATATTGTCAAGGTGCAAAAATTAGACACGGCGAACATCGAAATTGATGCCTACCTCAAACGGAAATTCAAAGGGATAGTTACTGAGATTGCCAGTTCTGCCAATGTTACCGGTACGACGGTAGATCAAGTAACCAATTTTAACGTTAAAATAGTTTTGTTGGCAAAATCTTACCAGGATCTGATTGAAAAGGATACGCTGAAGTACCCCTTTCTGCCGGGAATGTCAGCAACCGTGGAAATATTGACAGATACCCGCAAAGGAATAATCTCAGTTCCGATCCAGGCAGTTACCACTCGCGGCGACGATGGCGCTATCAAGAAAGCAAGCGATCAAATGGAAAAGGTGGGGGTAAATGATACAAACTCCAAAGAGATTGCTCCGAAGGAACCCGAACAGCATGAAGTTGTGTTCGTGATAAAAAATAATCTTGCCTGGAAGAAGAGGGTTAAAACAGGTATTCAGGATAATACAAGAATTGAAATTCTAGATGGTCTGGCTGTTGGTGATGAGGTGATCGTAGCGCCATATGGATTAATCTCAAAAACATTGAAAGATTCGACTGCGGTTCAAATCGTGAAGATAGAAGATCTCTATCAGGTTAAGAAATGAAATCCGCCACCATATTTTTAAGGAGTGCATGACAATCTCATGCATTTTTTTTGACCATTTTGGTAATTTATATTTGGTTTAAATAGAGATAGCGGTTAACAATAATTGACCGTTATTGTATGGTATAAGAGTCTGGTTTTGATTCATTAATATGTTGTTTTTTTTGGCTAAATTATAACATAAAATGCATGTTGATAGTTTCATAAAACAGCGCGATTTCCTTTATGTTTTATCTCCAGACCATTGGAACGAAGGAATTTCTCATTTTGAATTGTTATAAATAGAGTTTTCGAACTATTTTTAACCGGTTAATTTTTAGTTGTTTATTAAAAAACAAGCGTTTAACGTAATATTTCGAAGGTTACGATTTTGCGATTGTTGGTATTAACAATGAGGTTAGATATTTCCCTTAGATATTGAACTTATGTTGTGTCCAAAATTTAGAAGGTCGGTCCAGCTGATCTTTTCTATCATACTTGCCTTTTGTCGGATTGAAAGCAATACCTGCAAACGACCATTTTTTCGGGAGAAATCTCCTGGGAAAGTCGTAACACTGTTGGTTAAAATTGGTTTTCTAAGCGCTCCTTTGGTTTTACTTTCGATTTCAGCGCAAAATTCCTTTGCGAGCAAATCTGGTTTTTATTCTATTGAAGCCTTCAACAATATAAATTGTACCATTTCTCCGGGTGCAGGAAATGCGTTGCTCCTGAATTTGACTGTTACAAATGTTATCTGTTATGGGGGTAATAACGGTTCAATTACCTCCAGTTTATCAGGTGGATCAGGAGGCACTGTCAATTATACCCTTACTCCGGGATCAATCACAAATACAACAGGGACATTTAATAATCTCGTTGCTGGGGCATACACTGTTCAGGCCAATGACGGTGGAAATACTGTAAGTTCTTCCATCAATGTCACCGAACCTGCCCTACCGCTTGGCGCGACAAACACTTCGCAAACCAATGTTTCCTGTAAAGGTGGGGCCAATGGGTCAGTTACTGTAGTGGGGACAGGAGGTACCGCTCTTTACCAATACAGCAAGGATGGAGGTGCAACCTATCAGTCCGGCGGAACATTCGGGGCATTGGGCGCAGGCACATATACGGTCCGTGTGAAGGATGCCAATGGTTGTACTTTTGATCAGCCGGTAACAATTTCCGAACCTGCCCTTGCACTTGGTTCTTCCATTGTCGCTCAATCAAATGTCCTTTGCAAAGGTGGGGTTACTGGTTCGGTAACAATATCCGGGACAGGAGGAACAGCTGCCTACCAATACAGCAAGGATGGAGGTGCAACCTATCAGTCCAGCGGAACATTCGTGTCGTTGGGCGCAGGCACATATACGGTCCGTGTGAAGGATGCCAATGGTTGTACTTTTGATCAACCGGTCACAATATCAGAACCAGCAGTTGCATTAGGCGTTACCTCTTCCTCAAACAGTCCGGTATGTTCCAATGCCACTTTGAATTTGTCGGCCGCGGGAACTGGGGGAACTGGTAGCTATACTTACAGTTGGACAGGGCCTAACTCTTTTTCTAGTGCCAGTCAAAATCCTTCTATTGGCAATCCAACCGCAGCCGCTTCTGAAAATTATACTGTAACGGTCAAGGATGCAAATAACTGCACGGTGAGCAGCATTGTCTCTGTTTCTATCAATACAGCTCCGGTTGTGACTGTTAACTCTTCTATAAATTCTATTTGTGCCGGAGGATCAGTGACTCTTACCTCTTCATCAAATATTCCTCCTCCACCTTCCTTGCCGGCTCCGGTTTTGTCCGCTGTCAACAGTTCCTCAGGTGGCACACCGGCTTTGGCAGCTTGGACTGTCGAGCCAGATGGGTATGTTACCAATGGACAAACGTTTCATTCCAACGACCTTAGTTCTTTTTATCTTTCAGACAGTCGTTTGCAAAATGGCACCGTAACATCAACAATATTACAAACTCAAGCATACAACACCGTTGGATATTCAAGTTTGACATTGGACTTCTGGCACTATTTCCGCTTCAATAATTCAACCAATGAATCAGCAAAGGTCCAGGTATCTGTTGATGGCACAACCTGGACAACTTTGGCAACCTATACCTC
>JBBIUJ010000348.1:0-4443 GCA_037440345.1 Prolixibacter sp. | reverse complement strand
TTATTTTAATAAACCAATTTTACCAAATGGAATTGCTTTAAAATTGGGCAAGAGCTTAAAAACTTCGGAGGATGGCTTTAGCTCAAAGTTCATTTTATCGTAATCGACAAATCCCGGATCACCGCAGGCAATGTAACATTTGCCAATGTATGACCAGGCAGGGCTTCCGTTGTGGATCATTTTCACATTGACAAACACGTTGTTGTCGATAAAGTTTCTTTTGGGCAGTCCGGGTGAGTCTTCAAAATAGTTGATGAGCTTTGGATAAGCAGTTGAATAAGGAGCTTGTTTGTAATTTACTGCCGCAAGCCGTGTTTCAAAAATCCCGCCTTTGTCCAGGCTTGATTTTGCCCATCCCTGCAGACGATTGTCAAGATGAAATGCAAGCGGGCATTCGATGAAAATGTTGTTGCGGTAGACATTGTCGTTTCCTCCTCCAATCATGATGGTCCGCGAACCTGCCTTGTAGAAGACATTTCCGGTAACCTCCATTCCGCAGGCACCGTCATCGTGATAAACAGCCATAATTGTTCCATGCTCGTTTCCGATATGATGGAAAAAATTGTATTGTACCTTGTTGCCAAATTCACTGGGATCCCTGCCATAATAAATAGCCCCCATATCGTCCCCATCAATGACTGCATGATGGATGTTGTTGTATTCGATCAGGTGGTCGTTCCCGTGTAGCATGATGGCGCTGCCTGGACTGTTGTATATCTCGCAGTTGCGGATGACGTTACCGACACCATCGACGTTGATGCCCACTTTGTATGAGCGGTCGAGACGATTAAAATCATGAATACGGCAATTCTCCACCCTGTTGTTCCCTTTTTCGAGGGTAATCCTGTCGCCGCCACCCAGGCTGATTCCTCCGGTTCCGGTGTTATAGATGTGGCAACCCGAAATGAGTTGCCCGGTCCCGGCTTCCCGGTTAAATGTTGTATTGTTGTAATTATGTGCCAGGATACTTCCCAAAACCCGGGAAGCGGGGGTTCCTGTCCCGGCATGTTTCAAATCATTCAAAGGAAGAACTCCTTTTCCGATAGAAACCGCTACTTCTCCAAGGTTTCTGAAAATACAGTCTTCAACCTTGTTATTTTTCCCCTTTTCGATATACATTCCCATTCCCCGGGCACACTCAAAGGTGATGTTATTGAATTGAATATTGGAACAGTTTTCCAGGACAACCAGCGGTTCTTCCAATATGGACAATTCTATGCTGTTCAATTTTCCTTCAGGCGGAAAGAAGTAAAGCATTCCCTTTTCACGATCTATGAAATACTCTCCCGGCCGGTCAATTTCTTCAAGCAGGTTATAGGCATACCAGCTTTGGAACACCTTGCCCCCCTCAAAACCATACATGGTTGGCTGGGCAGTAGTAATTGTTTTATGGATTAAATCAAGATTGGCGATTTTCACGGCATCGTCTGCATAGCCATAGCGGAAGAATCCCGAAATCCAGATCTCGTTGGCTTTTCCCCAACGATCGGGACGGGAAACCCCGAAGGTGAATTTTCCACCCCGGTTGGAAAAATCCCCGTTGCGAGGGATTGATCCGGTATCGAGCACTTTGCCGATCGGGACCAAACTGTCGTTGGGCCAACGCGAAAGTCGCATTGCTTCATGGTTGCAGAAAAGTTCCATGGGGGCCGGCTGATAGGGACGTCCAAATCCCCTTGGACTTAGAATGCCCAAATTGCTTATGCCCAGCGATTTCAGGTTTATCTGCAGAATGCTCTCTTTCGCCTCGGGTACCAATCTTGCAAGCGTTGCTTTATCGGTGATCTTTTTTGCCTTATCAACAGAAATAGAAATGCCCCCCGTAAAGCTGACAGTCTCGTTTGGATATGCGCAATAGGTAACCGGGAATCCTTCCTCCCCCGAATCTGCAAAACCAAGTTCAAGGCTTTTTTTAAGTTGATAGGCACCCTGGCGGAAAAATACGGTCACAGCCTCCGTTTTGTTCTGCTTGATCGAAATTCGAACGGCATCTCGGGCCTTTTCGGGCGTTGCGAAGGGTTTTTCCAAAGTACCCGGATTTGTATCCTTCCCCTGAGGTGATACATAATAGGTTACATTGCTTTGCAGGGCAAATGCAACAGATCCTAACTGCCAGAGGAGTAATAATGCTACAACCCTTTTCATCGGATAATGATTTTAAGTTTCTAAAATGAAACGCTTGTTCTTAATTGAAGCAATTAAGGCAAGCGTTTCATAGATTTTAACAATGTATTTTTAATACTTGACCAATGAAGCTAATATATTAAAAACCTGGATTTTGTTCCAATATGGCTCCTGTATTGGCTTCTATCTCCCTCCGCGGAATAGGGAACAGTTTCCAGGACGGAGTAAATGCAATGTTGTTCTCTTTGAAATACCAATTGTATTTCGTCAAATGATCTGTCAATGTTCCGGTTCTCAGCAAGGTATTAAGCCTGAATTCTTCTCCGTAAAGTTCTCTTGCCCTTTCGTCCAGGATAAGTTCCATATTAACGTCTCCGGCAGTTACAGGGGTAGCGGATGCCCTGTTTCGTACTGCATTGATGTCATTGGCAGCGCTTGCGTTGTCGCCTTTTAACATATTTGCCTCTGCACGCAGTAAATAGGTTTCTGCCAAACGCATGATATACCAGTCTTTGTAAGTTCTGCCGTTGTCATGCCACTCTTTGCTGGTTGCATCCTGAAATTTATGATAATGAACTGCTGAAACAAACTTTTTAAAATGAGGGGATGATCGTTGCAACCACAAATTAACCGTAGACGCATCACAATTTGTTTTTGTAATAGCTTTTCCAAAGAATTTGCTAGCCGGATTGGTATAGTAAAAGGTACGTTGAACATTGTAAATGGAGTTCCGAATGTCATTGTTAAAGTCGTTCTTATACTTCCATATCAGGGAGTCAGTATAAGCTGTAGCTAGCAAGAAGGCGATTGGTCTCCCCATTAAGGTGTCATTCAGGAAATTTGTGACTCCGTTGATATCCTTTGATTGCCAGGGAATCGGTCCCCACCATCTTTCCATATTAAACTGACCACCACTTACGTCAACATCCGTGTTATTTCCCCCTTTGATATTTGGATCCTGGGATATGTTCCAGATTGCCTCTTTGTTTCCCTCTTTGTAATTGAAATTACCATCCTGGAACAAACAAAAATAGGCATCTCCCCATGGAAGTTGAGGTCCTCTATGGGTGTATCCGGCAAATTTGAAACTTGCCCATGGGCCAAATTTTGTCGTCATCAGGCTGTTTTTCCCATTATTTATGACTGCTGTTGCAGCATCGATGGCGCCCTGATAATCCTTCATAGAAATATTTATTTCACTTAACAAATGGTAGGCTGCCTCACGAGGGGCTCTTCCACCTTTTAACTGATCAATGGTCGGCATGTATTTTACCGCTTCTGTCAGGTCAGCCTTGCATTGCTGAAATATTTCCGCTTGCGTAGCCCTTACATAATCAAATTTTGGGATTTTGGTCTCATGTAAAACAAGCGGTACCCCTCCCCACATGTTTGCCATAAAATGATAGGCGAAAGCGCGCAGAAATTTGGCTTCACCCACAATGGCATTTTTATCTGCAGCGGATGCCCAAACTGCGGAGGGTTGGTCTGCCCTGTCAATGATTGCATTGGCTTGCGAAATCCATGAGTAAAACTGTGTCCACCATTTACTAACAAAATAATTGTCAGCATTCATGGTCGACCAATTGAAAAGCTGTAATTTACCGGCAGCCGAATTAGTTCCGCAATCTGCCAAATCAATATCAATTCCCAGTAAATCAACAGATCTTTCCCCGAGGGGGGTGGAAGTACAATAAATTCCAGTTCGGACAGATAGGTAAATATTTGCCAAAGCGGATTCAAATTGCGGTTTAGTTGTATAGGAGTTTTCCGGGGTATAAAAGTCCTTGGGTACCTCAGTCAACGACTCCTTGCACGAAGTTGTAGCAATGATTGCCAGAACGAGTGAGATAAAGAATATTTTTTTCATTTTGCAATTTTTAAAAATTAATGTTTAGGCCTAACATCACTGTACGTAATGATGGAATGGTGGAATCAGTTGATCCTGCAGCGGTAGAGGCATCCAGTCCAATCCAGTGAGGGGCATAGGTCGCCAGGTTATCCGCACTTAAAGTGAGGTCCAATTTCTGAATTCCATATTTTTTGACCATTTTGGTTAAGTCATAATTGAGGGCGATCTTTTGCAACCGGATAAAGCTTCGATCATAATATTTATTGCCCTTGAACGTTGCCTTGTCCTTGTAACTTGGTCGGGGGAATTCGGCGCCGGTATTTGTTGGGGTCCAATAATCATATATAGGATGGTTCAGATCGCCCCTGTTGGCATATCCGTCCAGATAAGGGGTGTTGGTGGCAAGGAAATATTTGTTTCCTCCCCAGATTGAGTTGAGATAGACTAACAGTGATAATTTCCCGTAGCTG
>JBBIUJ010000347.1:0-4447 GCA_037440345.1 Prolixibacter sp. | reverse complement strand
AAAAAGGATAAAGGATAAAGTAAAAAGGATAAAGGATAAAGTAAAAGGGATAAAGTAAAAGACGCTGCGATGTTGATTTGCAGCGTCTTTTACTTTATATCCGGTGAAACAAAGTTCGATTTAGCTCGAATTTCACTTTATCCTTTTCACTTTATCCTTTATCCTTATTCTTCAAAGTATATCCGTTTGACCCTTTGCCCCACAGTTGTAAGCACCTCATAAGGAATTGTCCCCATCCACTCGGCGATTTTAGAAACCGGTTGTCCCTCACCGAACAAGATGACCGTGTCATCCTCCCTGCAAGCGATATCCGTAACATCGGCCATGCACATGTCCATGCAGACAGTACCGGTAATGGGCGCCGGAACGCCGTTGATCAGGATACTTCCTGCACCATTGCCCAATCTTCGGCTGTAGCCATCGGCATACCCTATCGGGATGATGGCAATCCTGGTAAGGCGTTCTGCCACAAAACTCCTGCCATAACCAACGCTCTCACCTGGAAAGACTGTTTTGATCTGGGAAATGGTCGATTTCAGGGTCGCCACATTCTTAAGCTGAGACGATTGACCGAAGCTGGATCCATACAAACCAATACCCAGTCTTACCATGTCAAGCTGCATCTCAGGAAAACGTTCGATACCAGCAGAATTAAGAATATGAAGTAAAATACTGTAATCAAATTCCGATGTAATTAACTGGCTGAGTTGGCGGAACTGTTCAAACTGCCGGAGTGTAAAGTTATCGTTGGCAGCATCTTCACTTACGGCAAGATGTGTGAAAACAGATCTGACGAAAAGTGTGTCCCTGTTTTTTATATAAGCGACCAAGCTTTCTATTTCAGTGACTGAGTCGAACCCAAGCCTTTTCATGCCTGTATCGATCTTGATGTGGATTGGAAAATTGGTGACCGCACTTTTTTTCAGGGCTTCGTCGAAGCTGCGTAACAGTGAAAAGCGGTAAATATTAGGTTCCAGCCGGTTTTCTATCATGGAACCGAAGCTGTGTTCCTCCGGATTCATAACCACAATGGGTAGTTCAATCCCCGCGTTGCGTAACTCAATTCCTTCGTCTGCTATGGCCACGGCCAGATAGTCGACCCTGTGAAACTGAAGAATTCGGGCAACCTCTACAGAACCGGTTCCGTAGGAGAAAGCCTTGACCATAGCCATCAGTTTGGTTTCCGGACGGAGTTGTCCGCGGTAGTGGTTGAGGTTGTGCACCATCGCGCTCAGGTTGATCTCCATGATGGTTTGATGCTTCTTCTCCTGCAGTAGCGTCGAGATCCTGTCGAACCGGAAACTTCTTGCTCCTTTTAGAAGAATCACCTCATCCCTGAAATCGGATTCGTGAAAGTGAAGTAGAAACTCCTCCGTATCAGGGAAGAAATGCTTCTCCTTCACCTGAAAAGCATCGCTAAAAACACTGATCTGCTTTCCTATACCAATCATCCTGCTGATGTTGCGCAACCTGATGTATTCGGCAACTTCGCGGTAGAGTACTTCGGCGTTTATGCCCGATTGGAGTATGTCAGACAGGATCAGCGTACTTTTGAGTTTTTGGGCATCTTTTTGCTGAACAAGAAAATCGAGTGCATTGATCAGAGAGGCGGTATCTGAGTTGTAGCTGTCGTCAATGATGGCGCAACCATTGTTTCCCTTCTTGATCTCAAGGCGCATGGAAAGAGTGGAGAGATGCAGGAACAGATGTTCGAAACTGCCTGGTTTCATGCCGGTTGCGAGTAGATAAGCCCAGCAGTGGATGGCATTTTCGATGTGGCCACCATCCGTAAAAGGGATAACCAGTGAGATAACTTTCCCGCAATACAATCCTTCCAAAATGGTATTTCGATTGGAACCCTTCCTGGAGATAATTTGCAAGTCGGCCTCTTCCCGGGCAGACCAGCGAAAAAAACGTGGGTTCCCGGAGTAGGAAATTTCTGACAATGCCTTATGAACAGCTTCAAAATCCTGGCAGTAGACAATGAGCTGACAATTGACAAATAGCTTTACTTTTTCATGTACCAACTCCTCACCGGAAGAAAAATTTTCGAGATGGGCATTTCCCAGGTGGGTAAAAATGCCATGATTGGGATGCAGAATGGTCTCGAGTTTTGACATCTCTCCAGGTTTGGATATCCCGGCCTCGAAAAGCGCCAAATCAAAGCGTTCATCCATCAACCAGACAGACAAAGGATTTCCAATTTGGGAATTGTAACTGCGCGGACTTCTGACAACCCGAAGATGTGCCCCAAGAATTTCGGCAAGCCACTCTTTCACCATCGTTTTGCCATTGCTTCCGGTTATGGCTGTTACCGGGTAATTGAATCGCATGCGATGGTAAGCCGCCAGAGTTTGCAGGGCTGCCAGGGTGTTTTCGACTACTATGTACGAAGCCAGGGCGGGATTCTCGCTATGTTCGGGAAGCCCAGAAACGACAAAAGAAGTGACCTCCTTCGAATGCGCATCAGTAATATAGTTGTGACCATCGTTTCTTCCGTTTTTCAGGGCAAAAAAGAGGGTCTCTTTTCCCGATAGGATGGTTCGGCTGTCAAAGGCGAGGTAGCGTATCGGATAATCTGTCGTTGTCCCATATTGAATCAGCTGACCCTGGACAATAGTGGCAATCTCGGACAGGGTGTAGGCCATCATGGTTTTAGGTTAATGGTCCGGAAACATTCGCGGCAAAGAGGTTCATAGCTATCTTTTTCTCCCAGCATAACCAATTTTTCTGCATCCGTTAACCTGTGACTGAAATGGGCGATGTGGCCACACCGCATGCAAACCGCGTGAACCTTGGTGACATATTCGGCGCATGCCATCAATCCAGGCATCGGGCCAAATGGGAATCCACGAAAATCCATGTCCAGTCCGGCAACAATAACCCGTATGCCCATGTCCGCCAGTTTATTGCAAACCTCTACAAGGTTTTCGTCGAAAAACTGTGCCTCATCAATGCCAATGACATCGATGTTGCCGGAGAGCAATAAAATAGTGGAAGAGTTGTCAATGGCCGTCGATCGGATGGTATTTTCGTCATGGGAGACTACATCTGTAGAAGAGTAACGTGTGTCGATGGTTGGTTTAAATATTTCGACCCGCTGTTTGGCAATTTCCGCCCTGCGCAACCGACGGATCAACTCTTCGGTTTTTCCCGAAAACATTGATCCAACGATGACTTCAATCCAGCCCCGTTTTCGTCCATTGTTTAAATTGCTCTCGATAAACATAGTTCAAAAATAGTTTTTTTCTGCTTCTTTCCATTATTTTTAAGGATGGAAAGGTGTGGTTAAATTTGTATTTTTACCATCTTCAATTCGATTTCTATGGATAAAAAAATATGGTTGAGGGTAATCAGGGAAGAGCTTGAATTACTTGACGTATTGGCAACAGAAATGATAGATGATAAACATCTTTCCAAGGAGGAGGTTGAGCTGGCCATTGCCAGGTCTAAAATTGTTGCCAAAGAGTTTGAAATGCTTTTAAATCAAATCGCTCCACCAGTTAATCAGGAAGGGAAAGTGGCATCAGTTGAAATCCCGGCCAAGGTGGCAGAAGAAGAGATAATATTTCAAATGCCAATTCCTGAGTACAATATTGCTGAAGTTGAATCGGAATTACCCTCTGAAGAGCAAATTGATGAGCCGCTTATTCAAATGGAAGAATCTCCGACTTCCCAATCCCCTGATCCTTTGGTCTCCGAGTCCCATAGTCCCTCCTTCCCTCAGTCATCCGGTCCCTCCGTCTCTCCGTCACCTGGTCCCCTAGTCACCGAGTCTTCCAGTTCCCCAGTCCCCCCCTCTCCCCCTACTTTTCAAATTGCCCACGATACTGATGTTCATTCCATATTGAACATGGAGACAAAACCGGAAGAACATTCCAAATTCAGGCCCACGCCGATCAAAAGTTTAAAGGAGGGATTGATCCTCAATGATCGTTATCTTTTCCAACGAGAACTATTCAACAATGACAAAGCAAAGCTGGATGAAACTGTGGCCGCCCTGGATCGTTTGGTCGACATCCACGAAGCCGTTGAGTATTTGAAAGCGAATTTCAGGTGGACTAAAAGCGAAGCATCGGAAAAATTCGTCCAACTGGTGAAACGGAGGTTTTCCTCCGAAACAAAAGGATAAAGGGCATAGGGCATAGGGCCTTGGGCAAAAAGCATTGGAATTGAATTGGCCTATATTTCTGACTTAACCCTTCAAACAAAAGGAAACAATTTAAACTTTTTAAACTCTTTAAACTCTTCCGATATCAATGAGTAAACTCTATCTTGTCCCAACTCCAATCGGCAACCTCGAGGATATGACCTTCAGGGCAGTTCGGATTTTAAAGGAGGTTGATTTGATATTGGCCGAGGATACCCGTACATCTTCCTTCCTATTACGCCATTTTGAGATTTCCACCAGACTGGTATCCCACCACAAGTTTAACGAGCACAAGAC
>JBBIUJ010000346.1:0-4454 GCA_037440345.1 Prolixibacter sp. | reverse complement strand
ATGAATGGGAATAAAATTAGGGGGGTATATAAAAAAAGGATGAAAATTACTTTTCATCCTTTTTTATTATTTGATTGATCTTCTAGCAAATCAAAATTCTTTGCCTGACTGCCTCAAACATGAGGATTCCCGCTGCAACGGAGACATTAAGTGACTGAATGGTGCCCAATTGAGGGATCTTCGTCCATTCGTCCGCAATTTTTAAGATGGCTGAATCGATTCCGGTCTCTTCCGAACCCATAACGATAGCCAAGGGTGGCGTCATATCACAGCTGAAGTAGTTTAAGTCACCTTTTTCGGATGCAGCGATCACTTTGAGTCCTGAATTCTGTAAAAACCTAACCGCATTGATTAAATTTTTCTCCCTGCAAACCGGAATGGTAAGTAACGCTCCTGAAGAGGTCTTGATGGCATCGGCATTGATTTGAGCGGCTCCTTTTTCCGGAATAAGAATGGCATCAACACCTGCAACTTCTGCAGATCGGGCAATAGCCCCAAAGTTTCTGACATCGGTAATCCTGTCAAGTACCAAAATAAGCGGGTTTTTCCCTTCCTCAAAAATCATTGGGATAATCCCGGTTATTGGTTGATAGGCAATGGGAGAGATAAATGTGACAACTCCCTGATGATTTTTACGGGTTACCCTGTCAATACGTTCGATGGGGACCTGCTGGAAGGGAATTTCAAATTGCCTGATAAGTTTCATCAGCTCCATGTACAATTCTCCCTGTAATCCTTTTCGGATCAGAATACGGTCTATCTCTTTTCCTGCATTGATGGCCTCAATGGTGGAATGCAATCCGAATACAAAATTCTTGTCTTCCATAATTCCCAATTATTCAGGTTTTTTTGTGTTCCATTTTTCAAGATCGCTGTTAAGGTCGGCCCACTTGCCCAATTCTATGTCCAGTTGTTTCTTGGTAGCTTCATATTTACTCAGCAAATCACTGTCTACCTTTTCGGGATGATCGCTCATGTAAATATCGGTGATGGTGATCTCATTCTCCAGTTTGGAAATATAGGCTTCCAGTTCTGAGATCTGCTTTTCCAGTTTGCTGATCATTTTATTGATCTCTTTGCGCTCCTCAAAAGATACAACAGGTAACTCTTTGATTGGTTCTTTTTTTTCTCTTTTTACCGGAGCATTGATTTCCAATTGGCGCAGTGAGTCCAGCTCTTTTTTCTGTAGAAATTCATAGATTCCACCCAGGCGCTGCTTGATCTTCTTATTTTTAAACTCATAAACCACGTTGACCAGTCCATCCAAAAATTCACGGTCGTGGGAGACCAGTAACAGGGTCCCATCGAAATCGAGCAAAGCTTTTTTTAATATTCCCTTCGAATGGATATCGAGATGGTTGGTTGGTTCGTCAAGTACCAGGAAATTAACCGGTTCGAGCAGTAGACGTATCATGGCCAGCCTTGATCGCTCACCTCCGGACAATACTTTCACCTTTTTGTCAACATCCTCGCCGGAAAACATGAAGGCGCCCAGGATATCCCTGATTTTAGTCCGGATGTCTCCTACCGCAATCTGATCGATCGTTTCGAGCGCGGTAAGTTCCTCATCAAGCAAAGATGCCTGATTTTGTGCAAAGTACCCAATTTTGACGTTATGGCCCAATTGTTGCTCTCCGGTACATTCGAGTTGCTGCATCAGGATTCGGGCCATGGTAGTTTTTCCTTCGCCATTTTTGCCAACAAATGCAATCTTTTCGCCTCGTTCGATGGTCAGATCGACCTTGTTCAGTACCAGCAAATTTCCATAGGATTTTGATAGTTCCACAGCCTTGAATACAACTGTCCCTGATCGGGGAGAGGGAGGAAACCTGATGTTCAGGGACCTGGTATCCTCTTCGTCGACTTCAATTCTATCAACTTTCTCAAGTTGTTTGATACGCGATTGAACCTGTACCGACTTGGTGGCTTTGTACCGAAAACGTTCGATGAAATCTTCGGTATCCTGGATCATTTTTTGCTGGTTTCGGTAGGAGGCCAGTTGCTGTTCGCGCCTTTCTACCCTTAATTCCAGGTATTTGCTATAGTTGACTTTGTAGTCGTATATTTTTCCGAGGCTTATTTCTATGGTCCGGTTGGTGACGTTATCCAGGAATGCCCGGTCGTGGGAAACCAGTACCACTGCTCCCGGGTAGTCCTTCAGAAAACTTTCAAGCCATTGAATCGATTCAATATCAAGGTGGTTGGTTGGTTCATCCAATAGAAAAACATGGGGTTTCTGGAGAAGTATTTTTGCAAGTTCGATGCGCATGCGCCATCCTCCTGAAAATTCAGAAGTTTGTCTCTCAAAATCTTTCCTGTCGAAACCAAGGCCAATCAATGTTTGTTCTATATCGGCATGAAAATTACTGCCACCAAGCAGGTGAAAGCGATCATTCACTTCGTGCAGTTCCTCCATGATCTGGTGGTATTCCACTGAATCATAGTCAGTACGAATGGATAGTTCATTGCTCAGAAAATTGAGTCTGTTTTCGAGCACATGAATCTCTTCAAATGCCCTCGCTGCCTCCTGGATAACTGTACTTGAGTCGGTTGTATCCATGTGCTGCGGGAGATAACCTATTTTGATATCTTTGGGTGCAACGACTCTTCCTGAGGTTGGAATCTGTTTTCCTGCGAAGATTTTTAAAAGGGTGGATTTTCCGGCGCCATTTCTGCCCGCCAGCCCTATACGGTCACGCGGATTGACGATGAAGCTTACCTGTTTGAAGAGCTCAAAACCACCAAATTCAACATATAATTCCTCTACCGATATCATACAAAAATACGAATTTCACCAATTATTACGGATTGCACGAATGAACCCCAACCAACCACAGATTACACAAATAACACAAATTAAGAAGAAATTGAGCGTTTGAAATGTTTGCTCTTCGATCCTTTGACAAGCTCAGGAACCGGCCACATTTTCCAATTTTCACATTCCCTCGTCCAAGTCGTCCAAGTCGTTTAAGTCGTCCAAGTCTCCCGGTCTCCCCGTCTTTCCGTCATCACCTCCCTGTCTTTCTTCCTCAGGCGACAAAGGTAGTACAAAATAGGGCAGCTAAAAAGAATCGCCGGAAGTTAATACTCCCGGCGACTTCGATAAAATTACGCAAATGCCTGTTAGGCGGGCATATCAGGTAATGACCAACCTTCACGGTAGTTGTGTTTGATCAGATCGGCTGCAAAACCTTTGGCGCTGATGGGCTCACTGAATTTTTTGTTAAACGTCGGATGTCCGTCATTGATCACAAATCCATCATCCAGACAGAACTTGAAGGTCTCATTGTCGTGGATGTTGGTGAAATTCATGTTTGGACCATCCCACAAGAGTTCTTTGTTGAGGTCCTGGAGACGAACGGCCAGTACGCCCATCACCACCATTTCGTTGAACGGGCCTGCCTGTGAGAAGGGAGATGCGGTTTCGACCCTGTTTTCAGGACTCTCCTTGCAGGCGCGAATCCAGTCTTGCTCGTGGCTGGTATTGATACGTGGAATCGTTTTGGCCACGGTTGGTACACGTCCTGAAAGTAGCCATGGATTTTTTCCATAACAGCCACAGACAATACTGTCCTTTGTACCATGGAAAATGACACCGCCGCCATCATCGTTCATATCGCGACCTTCAGGCCAGTTGGATGGTTTCATGGGTTTGTAACCACCATCCATCCAGGTAACGCTGACTTCAGGGAAATTCATCTTAATCCCTTTCACTTTAGGCCGGGCAGGGAAAATCATTTGAACAACCTCTGAGGCCGGAGGCGTATCAGTCATCAAAAGGGTTGAAGCCCCCTGGACCCTGGTTGGATAGCCCAGTTTAAGTCCCATAAAGACCGGATGAAGAATGTGGCAAGCCATGTCGCCCAATGCGCCTGTGCCGAAATCCCACCAACCGCGGAAGGTCCATGGTGTGTACATCCTGTGGTATGGACGAAATTTGGCAGGGCCGATAAAAAGGTCCCAGTTCATGGTATCCGGTGGCCACATTCCCTCTTTTGGACGGGCCAGCGCCTGCGGCCATAATGGACGATTGGTGAAGGCTTCTACTTTTGTTACATCACCGATCTCGCCGTTCCACAACCACTCCTGGATCAACCTTACCCCTTCGCCAGATGATCCCTGGTTTCCCATGGAAGTGGCCACTTTGTGCTTGACCGCCAGCTTGGTGAGCAATCTGGACTCGTACACGGAGTGGGTCAATGGTTTTTGAATGTAGACATGCTTGTCGAGGGTCATGGCATGAGCGCCAACGATCGCGTGGTTGTGGTCGGCCGTAGCGACCAGGACGGCATCAATCTCCTTGTGCATTTCATCGTACATCTTGCGCCAGTCCCAATACTTTTTGGCTTTTGGGAAATGGTCAAAACAGCGTGCACTGTGGTCCCAGTCGACATCGCAAAGCGCCACGATGTTTTCTGTTTCCATCTGTTTCAGGTTGCCGAACCCCATGCCAC
>JBBIUJ010000345.1:0-4467 GCA_037440345.1 Prolixibacter sp. | reverse complement strand
CACTTTAGTTCACTTTAGTCACTTTAGTCACTTTAGTTCACTTATTCCAAAACCAACCTTGTTCCTCTCAACCCTTCGGAGATCCCGGCAGGATTGGTGATTACCACCTCCTTAACACCTCGGTGCAGGGCGGCAAATCCATCCGACAGTTTCGGGATCATACCTCCGGAAACGACGCCGTCGTGCTTGAGTTGGGCGAAAAGTTCAGGATTTATTTCATTGACAAGCGATTTCTCATCTTCTTCATTCATCAGCACACCGCTCTTCTCAAAACAGAAAATCAGTCGCACTTCATAATCAAAACACATGGCCGCGGCCACCTCCGATGCGATGGTATCCGCGTTGGTATTTAACAACTGTCCCCGACCATCGTGTGTGATCGGCGCCATTACGGGCACAGCGCCGGAATCCAGCAACTCTTTCAATGCCTGATAATTGACAGTTTTTATGTCGCCAACAAAGCCATAATCAATTTCGCCTACAGGACGTTTCCCGGCACGTATCATGTCCAGATCGGCGCCGGTAAGCCCAATGGCATTGTTGCCCAAAGCCTGGAGTCCGGCTACAATGTTTTTGTTGACCAATCCGGCGTAAACCATGGTAACCACCTTCAGCGTCTCTGCATCAGTAATTCTTCGTCCATCCACTTTTTTACTCTCCAATCCAAGTTTTTCGGAAAGGATATTGGCAGATTTTCCGCCGCCATGAACCAGAATTTTATTCCCGGCAACCCTGGAAAAATCTTTCAGCAAGGATTTTAAAGAGGCCTCTTCCTCCACAACATTTCCACCTACTTTGATGATAGTCAGACGATCACTCATACAATATTCTCCAATATCATTTTTAAAACAGCTTGTGCCGAATATACACGATTTTCTGCTTCCTTCACCACAATAGAACGATCACTGTCCAAAACTTCGTCGGTAACGATCATATTTCGTCTCACAGGAAGGCAATGCATGAACCGGGCATTGTTGGTCAGCCTCATTTTTTCCATGGTGACAGTCCAGTTCATGTCCCTGGAAAGGATCTTTCCATACTGCCCATAGGCCGACCAGTTTTTTGCATAGATAAAATCTGCCCCTTCGAAGGCTTTGTTCTGATCATATTCGACTTTCAGGTCGCCCATAAATTCGGGGGCCAGCTCATACCCTTCCGGATGAGTGACCACCAGTTCATAGTCGGTTTGGCGCATCCACTCTACAAATGAGTTGGGAACAGCCTGCGGCAATGCTTTTGGATGGGGCGCCCAGGTGAGAACCACCTTGGGTTTTGGTTTTGTCTTGAACTCCTCGATGGTGATCAAGTCGGCAAAGCTCTGCAAAGGATGGCGTGTGGCAGCTTCCATGCTGATTACAGGTACGCCGGCAAAATCGATGAACTGCTGCAGGATTTTCTCCCTGTAATCATCCTCTTTGCTTTCGAAACGGGCAAAAGCCCTGACGCCTATCACATCACAATAGGTCCCGATAACCGGAATAGCTTCGCGCAGGTGCTCCGGCTTATCACCGTCCATAACTACGCCCAGTTCGGTTTCCAGTGACCAGCCATCCTGACTGACATTCAACACCATGGTATTCATTCCCAAGTTCATGGCAGCCTTCTGGGTACTTAATCTGGTGCGCAAACTTGAGTCGAAGAAGATCAAAACCATCGTTTTATTTTTACCAAGATGTTGGTAGCCATATGGATTCTTCTTGATCTCCCTGGCCATTTCGACCGCCTTTTTCAGGTCGGGAATATCGTAAACTGATGTAAATTGACGCATAACTATATTTTCGATTTTAAATTTTCTATTTTCAAATATTACACTAAGTAGCACAGAGAAGCACAGAGTCACACAGAGAAATACATTCAAACCGACAACCAGAAAAAAGAGGTCTCATAGTCCCATTTTCTCATCTTCTCATCTTCCTGTGTGCCGTTCCGGTCCCTGAGCTTGTCGAAGGGTCCTCTTTACTTTATCCTTTGTCCTTTTTACTTTATCCTTACTTTCGTATCTGTCCCTCGCCTTCAACCACCCACTTGTAAGTAGTAATCTCCTCAAGTGCCATGGGTCCACGGGCATGCAATTTTTGGGTACTGATCCCAATTTCTGCTCCTAATCCAAATTGAGCACCATCGGTGAAAGCGGTGCTGGCATTGGCATAAACGGCTGCCGCATCGACAGATAGCAAAAATTCGTCCAGGGTTTTCCGGTTGGCTGAGATGATCGCCTCACTATGTTTTGAACCGTAATTTGCGATATGCTCAAGCGCCTCGCCTAACGAAGATACGGTTTTTACGGCCATTTTGTAAGAGAGGAATTCAGTTCCAAAGGATTCATCGTTCGTCGGATGCAGCAAATGGGCAGGATAATTTCCTGCCAAGGCTTTGAAAGCGTCTGGATCAGCAAAGATCTCAACCTCATTGGCCGTCATCAAACCGACCAGGTATGGCAAATCGGCCATCCGGTCTTTGTGCATGATCAGGCAATCAAGGGAATTACAGACACTCACCCTGCGCGTTTTTGCATTATGAACCACCTTTCTTCCAACTTCAAGGTCACCGTCTGTATCAAAATAGGTATGGCAGATACCGGCGCCTGTTTCGATGACCGGAATTTTAGCATTTTCGCGAACATGGTCGATCAATGCCTGGCTTCCCCTGGGAATAATCAGGTCGACATAACCACGTGCCTGGAGCAACGCTGTGGTCGCTTCCCGCGATGGTGGGAGCAAAGTCAATGCGTTGACATCTATCTCCAAAGATGCCAGGACCTCCCTGATTAATCCGGCAATGGCTTCGTTCGAACAGGAAGCATCACTTCCGCCCTTTAATATCACAGCATTTCCCGATTTGATGCATAAAGAAAATACATCGAATGTAACATTGGGGCGGGCTTCAAAAATAATGCCGATCACCCCGAATGGCACGCTGATTCTTTTCAGGCGGAGTCCGTTTGGCAACTGCTCCTGAAATAATATCCTTCCCAGCGGCGAAGGCAAGGCAGCCACACTTCGGATATCCGATGCAATTGCCTCAATCCTTTCTTTGGTCAGTTTCAGCCGGTCATATTTTGGGTCGGCGGGATCCATCCGATCGAGGTCTTTTTTATTTTCAATCAAAATACGATCAACAGCGGATTCTGCAGCATCAGCCAATTTGAGCAGCAATCCGTTGATTTGCCCTGGCGATAATTTTAAAAGTTCCCGGCTTGCCTGTAAGGCTGACTCAAAGCATTTGGTCAAATTCGTTTCCATCAAATCAAGTAAAGATAATCGTAGTGAATAAATGGTTTGGTTTTCTTTCCACCCTTCTCCTCCATGGTTTCGTCGGAGGAGAAAGAGGCCTTCCCAAGACCAAGTAATTTTCCGTCGCTGTCTTTGATCCGCACAATATCGCCATCTTTGAAATAGCCGGTAACAGAAGTAATGCCAATCATTAACAGGCTTACAGCCTTATCTGAAAGCAAGGCAATCCGGGCTCCTTCATTGATCACCACCTCTCCGCGGGCAAAGTCGTCTGAATGGGAGAGCCACTTCCGAACTCCACTTGACTTTTTCGATGAGGGTAGAAAATGGGTACACGGAGAGTGATTTAATCCATGCAAAATATCTATCAATATCTTCTCCCTGAAACCATTTGCAATAAAAACAGATATTCCCTGCCCGGCCAGTTTGGCTGCGATGTGGTATTTTGTCAGCATGCCTCCCCTGCCGAAATTAGATTTCTTGGTTGAGATGGAGATCTTTCCACTATTTTGGTGCGGATGGATGGATGTGATTAGCGCACTTCCCGGTTGATCGGGAGCCGAGGTGTAAACGCCATCAACATTGGAGAGAATTACAAGGGCTTCCATGTCCATCATCGAAGCAATCAATCCGGAGAGCTCATCGTTGTCGGTAAACATCAGCTCGGTCACCGAGATGGTATCATTTTCATTGACAACCGGAACGACATCGTTTTCCAGCAAAGTCTGCATGCAGTTGCGCATGTTCAGGTAGTGGAGCCTGTCGCCGAAATTCTCCTTGGTTGTCAAAACCTGTGCACAGATAACGCCCTGTTTCTGAAACAAATCTGCATATCGGTTGATCAGTTTCACCTGACCAACAGCCGACCACAACTGCCTGCTGGAAACCGGATCCAGTTTTTTAACCGGATCGACTTCCGCACGGCCTGCCGCAACGGCGCCTGAAGTAACCAGAATCACCTGTACCCCCTCTTTCTTCAGCTGGGTAATCTGTTCCACAACGTGCGCCATCCGTGAGATATTCAACATCCCATCCTCCTGCGTTAGCACATTGCTTCCAACTTTGACAACTATTTTTTTATATGATGGAGATGTCCCCATAGTTATGTTTAAGTAAATTTTGTACAAGACTTGAGTTTGCTTCGCTGCGCTCGCAATGAAGGAGTCCCTTTCGACATTCATTTTTTAATAGAACCACCGTCATTGCGAGTAGGAACGACGAAGCAATTTGATCA
>JBBIUJ010000344.1:0-4467 GCA_037440345.1 Prolixibacter sp. | reverse complement strand
GAAATTGTATGTCTCTTCGGGTTGGTTGCCGTCCCTGTTCCATCCGAAACGAATTTTGGGGATGTATGCCCAAATCTTGTAGTAACCTCCCTCTTTGATCGGAACATTCCAGACAGCCTTTCTTTCGCCGGTTCCACCCTTGCAATAATAGGCTGAGCGAATCTGTTTCCCATAAAACTGTTCATTGGTGGTAAGCGTCCACTCGACCTGTGGGTTCCACATGTTCATCCCTTTGTATTTAAGATCATCTTCCTGAACATCCCTGGTGAACAATCGTTTGATGAAACTTTTGGAAATAGGCTGAACCAGCCTGAATCCGGGATCTTCAGTATCAGCAATAATTTCGGTCGGTTCATCGCCATTCGTGTAGGGAATAACCTCCTCTTTGTCAGATCCTTCTCCTTTTGGATCAATTTCGAGCTTCTCGAACCGTTGTGAAATGGTTGATGGCAGATTGTGCGAAGCATAGGTATTGATGGTCATGGAGCGAGGATCCCTGTTCAGGAGGAAGGTCATTCGTTTCGACTCTTTGGCTCCGATCACAACTGTCTTTTCGATGTTGTCGTCATTACCTCCGCCACCCATCATCATTCTGCGGCCTCCGCCACCTCCGCCTCCCATTCCGCCGAGCCGGAAGGTTACGGTAATTGCCCCTGCAATATTTTCCGTATTGGTTAGCGTGAAAGCGACTACGGATTTTATCTGGTCGTCTTTCTGGATTTTAAAGGCCTTGGTATCGATAAGGATATAGCCGGGAAGCGCGACCGAGGTATACCATTTCGGCAAGTACTGATCCAAATCGAGTTTGAAGCTGTTTCGCATCTCAGCATTGAGCTCCTCGACGGGGATTGTTCTGAATTTTCGCTCCTCCAAAAATCCCCTGATGAAATCTTCAAATTTTTCAGGACCTACGGCTCCCTTCATGAGCGCGAATAGAAATCCGCTTTTGGTTTGGATCACATTGTTCAAAACATCTCTATCTTCCTGTTTCTCCAGGATATCGGCAAACGATTTGCTTTGAAGCGCAATATTTCCTTTTTCATCACCAGACAGACCCATCATGTTGCGCATGAAGTTGTTGCCTCCGTCGGTGGCGCTCCTGGAGAGGTAGGATTCAACGACGCGGTTGGTGATTGGATAGGCAGATGATGAGATGTAATTGATGTAATTGTAGTAGTTGGGAAAGATAAAATAGGGGTTGAGCACATCGGCGGCAAAATTTACATTTGGACCTCCGCCACCGATCCGGATACCACCAAAGTTCATCTGATTGACTTTGCTATTGAAAAAGGTTTCGTTGATGAACCTTTTCAGGTAATTGGCTTCGGTTTCGCGGGGAGAAATGGTTTCATTGTGGTCCTGGGCCTGGTTCTGGGCAAATCTTTTAGCCTGGGCAAAATTTGCGCCAGACAACTTGAATCCGCCTTCCGGCAGATAGACTGTTTCCGGTTGCACTTGTTCACCAGCGCTACTCCAGGCATGGTTGAAGGAAACGAACTGGACAGGTATTTCGATCAGCTGAAGCCTTGCATAGGGATATTCGCGGCGGATCTTGATCTCCCAGCTCTTCTTCAGGTCACGGATCACGGGAACGGCTGAGTCACCAATTACCTTGAAATACTCATCGAAACTGTTGTGTCCTTTAAAAAAACTCAATGAGTAATTCACTTTATCAACTTGAAGTGAACGGGTTTGATAATTTCCTGCTACCACTGAAATTTGGGTCAATGGCTGTTCGGGAACAAATAACGTAGTACCGTTTGACTCCTCTGTTTTCTTTCCTTGTGAAAGGATCGTCAGCCCTTTTGCCGCTTTTACGCTAAGCCGGTAGTTCGAAAATTGCGTTGCCAGCCAGTTGAGCCCTCTTGATGAATAACTGATTCCTGCCGTAGGATACCACCTGGTCTCAGGCGTTAAGAGAAGGTAATCCGGAGTTATGAATGCATGTTTCTTGTCATTTACGCCGCCTGAATTGTTTTTCCAAATTTCAAGTTGCAAAGGGGTCTGATCGAGGTAACAAAATGATTCATCGATGGTACCTTTGTATTGGATGCTTATTTGAAGTGAGTCGCCGGGTTGTATGGTTCTGTCGGGTTTGACTTTAATGATTTGCATCTCCCTGGTAAAGCCGGCGCCGGTAAGTTTGACAACGTCAAGTCCGGGATTCAGGGTAAGCACAAACTCATTGATGGCCTCTTTGGCTGTATTCTTTATTCCTAATGCAGCGGTCGCTGAAATCTGATTTCCCAAATGCTCAAGCTCTATTTGACAGGACGTTACCTGAACAACTTTAAGATTTGCGTAGTTGTTGTTCAGAGTTACCATCTCCTTGCGGTGATTCTCTTCGCTGTTAATGTTTAAGATGTAGATGAAACCCAGAAGAAGACCCGTACCTATGAAAACTCCGGCGAAGACCATGACAACCTCCCTGACAAATCTGGATTGGGATAGTCTTTTTAATAGCAATATGGTGAGACAAATAAACCCAAGACCCAAAAAGAAGTAGATTCCCCTGTGAACCAAAATCTCTTTTATATTGCCGAATCCAACCATCTCCGACCATGTCATAGGTAACTTAAATGACATGTAATCAAATATATAGTGATATTTATTCTGTAGATAGAACAGTGTTGCGGCGATGTAACCAAGCAATACCAGGAATGTAACTGCCTGATTTTTAATTACTGACATCAGGAAGAAAGAGAATCCCATGATGAAAATCAGCGTTGGGATACTGATCAGTAGAAAATAGTAGATGTAGGGTAGAAAGTTGAACCTGGTGTATGGGGATGAAATGTTAAAAATGGCAACCATTCCCAGTGCGATGGCATTCAACATCACAAATACCCAAATATTACCGAGTGTTTTGCCAATGACATAGTCGGCATTGGTGATGGAACGCATGTAAACCACTTCGGTTGTATCCAGCTTCTTGTCCTGCTTTAAAAATTCAGAGGCCAGAAAGACCGCGATAACAGCCTGCGCCAAATTGATAATGTAAAGATTGGTGAAAGGGATCATCGAAGGCAGGGCGATCATATCCCCATTCGGCCATCCTACAACGCCCGATTGGGTTCCGAAGTTGTAAAAAAATACAAAAACCAGCGACAAAATGGAAAAAATACGGAAGAACCAGCTTCTGAACAGTGTGATGGATTCGTATTTGGCTACGGCTATGATGTTGTGAATTGCTCTCATTTTCTGGTAGTATTAGATATTTCAGATCAAATCTCGATCCATTTCTGGTTAAGTTCATTTTCCATAAAATTGACGTAGGCATGTTCCAGGTTGGGTTCAATGCGCTCGCCCAGGTAGCCGTTGATCTCCTTGGAAACCACTTGGACCTCCCAACCTTCCTCCGAAGGAATGGAAGAGATGATCGGGTATTTTTCCTGAATCTCAAAATATTCAGTCTCGGTGGCCGTGATTTTCCAAACATTCTGTTTGGCAAGGTTAATCAGATGTTCAGGAGAACCTTTGTATGAGAGGACCCCTTTGTTCATCAATGCCATATCGGTACAGGTACTGGAAATATCACCAACAATGTGGGTAGATAGGATGATAATCACATCTTTGTCGCTTACCCTGGTAAGCAGGTTCCTGAAACGGATCCGCTCTTCCGGATCGAGGCCAGTGGTAGGCTCATCCACGATGATCAGTTTCGGATCGCCGATCAATGCCTGCGCAATACCCAGCCTTCGTTTCATACCACCCGAGAGGTTGTTGGCAAAACGGTTACGAGCCTCATACAATCCCACCTCTTCGAGCATCTTCTCAACAATCTCCCTCCTGCTTTTGCCATTGGTCAGGCCGGCAAGGCGGGCAGCATAATCAAGAAATTCGTACGTCTTTAACTTGGTGAAGAATCGAAAATCCTGGGGCAGGTAGCCAAGCATCGAACGGATCTCCTTGCGGTCTTTCATCAGGTCCAGTCCATTGACAAGAACTTGTCCTGAAGAGGGTTTCATCAAGGTAACCAGAATTCTCATCAAGGTCGATTTTCCGGCGCCGTTGGGTCCCAGCAAACCGAACATGCCGTTCTCGATGGTCATGTTTACATCCTTAATGGCGTGATTGCCATTGGGGTAGACTTTATTGAGTCCTTTGATCTCAATCTTCATGCTAGATTTATCTTAAGTATATACCTGTTAGTATGGGTTATTAGCTTGTAATTACGGGAGTTTGACTGACAATTAGGTAAATGGTTTAAGCAAAGTTATAAAAAAAGGCCGCCCTTTTTGGGGCGGCCTTTTGACCTTTATTTCGCCGGATATTTATTTACTTCACTTTTTGTACAATGGCGCTGAATGCAGCGGGATTGTTCATCGCTAAGTCGGCAAGGACTTTGCGGTTTATTTCGATGTTGGCCCCCTTCAACTTGCCCATAAACTGGGAGTAGGAGAGACCCTCAGTGCGAACTGCAGCATTGATACGCTGAATCCACAATGCGCGGAATAACCTTTTTTT